>JAFTNI010000031.1 GCA_017451975.1 Clostridia bacterium | reverse complement strand
TTGTCATTTTGGATTCTCCTATTTCGTTTTTTAATTAGGCAGACGGCATACCGTAAGGTAAATATTTCGTTGTTTTATATGCATTTTTGCCCAAGCGACGATACCATTCGAACCCACCAATTCGTGGAAGATTTCTCTTGATTTTTTGCTTAAATTTTTTTCGGATTTTTGCCCTTCTCGCACAATTTTCTCGCATTTTTCCCAAAAACCGTCCATTTTAACTCTTTTTTGTCCTTTTTAGCAGTAAAATTAGGGATGCAGAGGGATAAACCGTGAACCCCCGGGAGCGGAACGATCCAGTCTTGAAAACAGTTTGCGCCTGAAAAGCGCACGGGGGTTCGAATCCCTCTGCCTCCGCCAATTTTAACAAAAAAACACTTGATTTTTAGTGGTATTCACTATAAATTAGGTGTTTTTTGCTTTGTTTAGAGCAAAAAAATCTTTTTTATTAATTGGTGTTTTCTTGCTGCGGAGAGAACCTTTCCGTTCTCTCCTAAATGCTAAAAAGTCTTGTGCCGCAAGGCTTTTTACGCTTTCCAAGGATTTGAAATTTGCATGTTTTCGGGTAGCTTTACAACGTGTTCCATAACTTTTGCGGCGTTTTCCTTGCTGCTCCAGTCCAAATGTGTGTAAATATTAAGCGTTACGCTTACTGTGGAATGCCCCAAATAGTCTTGAACTTCTTTCGGCGAAAGCCCCATTTTATGCATCAGGGTAGCGCAGGTGTGGCGCAGATCGTGAAAGCGTATTTTGCGAAGTCCGTACTTTTTGAGAAGCTTCGGAAAAGCATCTTCGATATACCTTGGCTTGAAACGGTTGCCCATTTCGTCGGTAAACACGTAATCTATATCGTCCATATTGTAGCAGTTTCCGCAAATCTTGCGGTTTTGCTGTTGTACTTCCCGCCAGGCAAGGAGCTTTTCGCGCACGGTTTCCGACATAGGAAAACTGCGGTAGCTCGATTTTGTCTTTGTGCGGTCTGCGGCGATAACTACGGTTTGACCGTCGATGCGCGCGTCTGTGACTGTGTGATTGATGGTGATTTTGTTTTCTTCAAAATCGATGGCTTTCCAGCGAAGCCCCAAAACCTCGCTTCGGCGCAATCCGAGCAGAGCCGTAACGTAAATCAAGAGCCCAAGCTTGTGGTTCCACGTTTTCTCTATAAGCAGAGCGAGCTCTTCTTCCGTGTACGCAGAGCCTTCAAATCTTTCTGCGCGCGGAGGGTCTACCTTTTCGGCGGGATTGTGGGAAATGAGGTCCATTCGATATGCGTGCTTCAAAATTTTGTGAAGAAGCGCGTGTTCGTGCTTGACCGTAGTGCCGGAAAGCGTTTTCCTTTCGTGCAGATAGAAGGATTGCAAATCTTTTGCTTGAACGTCTGAAACAAGTAATTCCTTTTTTTCGAAATAGGGAATAAACTTTTTCTCGACCATTGTTTGATATCCGCCGAAAGTTGTGGGGACAACGGTCGTGCGTACGATTTCAAGCCAAGCTCTCATAAAATCTGTGAAAAGCATTCCATCGTTAAATTCGAGGTTTTCTTCCGATGCTTCGGGTATTACGAATGATTTGCGAAGCTCCATAAGCTTTGCTTCGGCGCGTTTTTTGTTGCCCCTTACGGGAAGCCCCGTAGATTTCCAAGTTTGTTTTCTTTTGCCTGAATAGTCTGTGTAACTTAAAACACAGTAAAAATATCCGTTTTTTTCTCGCAGGTGTCCTGCAACCATAAATATCTCCTTTCTGTTTGTGAATTTGGTGTTTTTTTACCGGAGCGAGTCCATTATATAATAGAAATTTTCTCTCGTCAAATATGCGATTCCGCGTAAAAAAACCTTCGAGTTCGAAAAAATTTCACTTCGTCTCCGTGTGGGACGAAGTTTTATTTTTAACTTCTGCACCACCGGTGCAGAACTTCTAGCCCACTGGGCGGGAAGTTCCGCACTTGTGTGCCGATGGCTCACAAGTTATACGGTGCGTTCCGTTTTTTGTGCAGTTTTTTCTTCTTTTTCTTGTGCGTTGGGTAAGGTTTTTCGAAGCTCTGCGACCTCGGAACGCCTGAGCAGATATTCGCGCTCAAGCTGTTCGCGGCGCATTTGTTCCTCTTTTTCCACCATTTCGCGCATTACGCCCGAACGTTCAAGCACGTTTTTTATATCTGCAATCTGCCTGCGAAGTGGCTTCATTTCGGCAGATAAAGCGTGGATTTCTTTTTGCACCCGTGCTCTCACTTCGTCGGAATCTTCGCGGCGAATGCTGTTGTAAAGGTCTTTTCTTTTTCGCTCCAGCTCCAGAAGTTTGCGCTCGGTACATAAAAGAAATGCGTCTGCATCTTCTTTTGTGTTGATGTTTTCTCTGCCCATAATAACCGCTTGGCGGGAATACATTTCACATTTTCGCGTGGCTTCGCGCATTTCGGGAGTAATGGGGTGGTATCTCGGCGCGGGCGCTTCGGGTGTGATAAGGTCGGGACCGCCCAAAAGATAAACAAACGTGAGCACGAGATTGAGAAGCGGACCGAAATCGTTTTCTTTTACATATAGCCAATGCTGGCGCGGTATGCTGTAGGCAAGGTTGCTCTGTTTTGTATAAGACATTCTCGCACCATAGCTTGCAAGCCCGTTTCGGCTGTTTTCGCGTATTGCTTTGTCGATTTCTGCAATGGAGTAGGCTTCGCCGAGGTGATAAAGCCTCGTCCATTTCTGCGCGCCGAGAGGCTTTATTTTGGGGTATTTGCCGCCTTCGTTTCTGTCGAAATCGTAACCTCTATCGTTAAGATAGAGAAGAAATTCCCGACCATTGGTCGCTAATTTCTTTGCTTCGTCAATAGCCGAGCGCATAAGATTATAGCGCGTTGGCTCGCCCGCTTTTTCTGCAAAATATATGTTGCGCGGTGTCTTTGCCTTGGGGTTTTTGATTACGGAAAGCCCGTTTTGGCGGCAAATTTCGTCAGATGCTTCGCGCAAACGGAAATAGTTTGCATATCCGCTATCGAGCTTTTTGCCGGTGATAATCGAAATGGGATTTATTATAATGTGGTTGTGCAGGTGCGATTTGTTCATATGAGTGGCAACCAAAACCTGATACTCCTTGCCCCAAAGATTTTCTGCAAGTTCTACGCCTATCTTGTGGCACACGTCGGGTGTTACCTCGCCGGGTTTGAAGCTTTGGTAGGCGTGAAAAGCGAGTACAGGGCCTCTGCTTCCGAAGTGCTCACGCACGGCAGACATCGCTTTATATGGGTCGCCCGCGCAATTTATAGTGCTTACAAGAAATGTTTTTTCGTTCTCGCGGTATTTTGTTTTCTGCCCGTCGGCGGCATAGTGTATGGCTTTTGCAAGGTCGTCAAGCTCTGTTTTTTCGGGGTTGGAGGCGTAGTCTATAACGCGCCCGATGGAGTCTTTCACGGCCCAGATTTTTGTTGTAGCCATAGTCATTCCTCACCGTAAATTCCGCCGAACATGGCTTCGCTTTCTTCCATTTCGTGCAAAAAATCTTCGCCGCATTTCGCGTAAGCCGCGCCGAAAATTCCTTCGTCGTAGAAAAGCTTGCAGGCGTTTTTGAACTCCGAAACAGCTTCGTTCAGAGAAATAATTTGGTCTTTGAACTCTGGCTTTTGGGCGCAATGTGTGTAAATTTCTTCGCGTATAGAGCCAAGGTATTCGCAGATTTTATAAAATTCTTCGGGCGGAATTGCGCGGAGTTCTGCGCCTTCGATGAGCTTTTTTATGAGTTGCGTTTGCGAAATTTTGCAAGCCGAAGCGAGTTTTCGAAGCCTGTTTTTCTCGCGTTCCGTCAGCCTTACGGTGACGGTTTCGGTTGATTTTTGAGTTTCGTTTTGAGTATTTTTCTTGATTTCTTTGCTGAAATTTTTAATGTTTTTCATTGTTTTCTCCTTAAACTTTTTTGATTTTTATCGTCACAAATTTTTGTTTTTACCGTCATTTTTCTCGCGGGGTAATAGGGGCGCAAAGCCCCAATCGTATCGCTCGATACGCAGGAAATGGGCATCCGCGCAGTACACGGATGCAGTACATTTCCTATGCTCGCTACACTAAAAGACAGCACTTTTCGCGCGTGCCTCTTTTTTCTTCATTACGTGTCATTAAAAATCTTATGAAGTGACGCAAAGTGACGGTTGTGACGGTATTTCTTCGCGCGTGTCTTTTGCGTCATTACCGTCACTCGGTTTTAGAGTCAGCTCTATCCATCTGCCGCTGCCTGTTCGCCCTGAGCCGTAGAGAATACCTACCTCCTTGAGATAGTCGTATGCTTCGGTAGAGAGGTTTCTTGTAAGCACGTTTGGCTTCACGTTGTCTGCACCAAGAAGTGTGAGCAGTTCGCTTGCTGTGCCCTTGAAGTGCCTGTGCTCTTTGATATATTCGCAAGCTTTGTAGACGATGGGGCTCAGCCTTCGGTAACAAGTTGTGTCACGAATCACATCGCCTTTGATCATTGTCCAAGTGCAATCTTCAAAGGTTAAGAACAAGCCTCCGTCCTTCACGTCGCGCCCTGTCCACAGAAACTCGGCATAGTTAGAGCCTCGGTCAAACTTCTTGAGCAGAAGCGCTGTGTCGGCTGCGCCCATAAGCCCCGTTGAACCCGAAATCTCGTTGAATGGGTCGTCCTTGTCCTGCGCCTTGCGAAGGTGATGCACAAGCACGATGGCAATAGAGAGCTCATCGGCGAGCTTCTTCAGAGCGCAGACGTCGGCGTAGTCCTTGCTGTAAGCAGAGGTGTTGTGCTTCGCATCGGGAGCGCCGCGAACTTTTTGAAGCGTGTCTATTATCACGAGCTTTGTTTCTGGATACTTTTCTTTGTGAAGTGTGAGCTGTTCTTCGAGCGTGCCGCCGAGTGTTCCTGCCTGCACGGCAAAGCGCAGGTTTGTTGGCGTTTCATCGGTCAGACGGGCAATGCGGTCTTTTACTCGTTGGAAGGTATCTTCCAGCGCGAGATAAAGCACGTCGCATTTCGTTGTGTTGAAGCCCATAAATCTTACGCCCAGCGAAACGCAAAGGCAAAGCTGAAGCACAAACCACGATTTACCTATCTTGGAAGGACCGCAAAGCAGAGTAAGACCTTCGGGTAAAAATTCTGCCACGATGAAGTCTTTTGGGGCGTATGGTGTTGCCATAAGCTCCTCTGTGTCGATGGTATCAAGTTGGTTAAGGAGAAAAGGATTACAATAGTTATAATCCAATCAGTTCACTTTCCTTTCTTCTTAAATTCACATCCTTTCTTTTTTAGATTACGATGCCTGAACGTCACTTAACATATAGCGAATGACGTTGATTTTGGGAATTCTGAAACGGTTTCCCACGATTACGCCGTGGATCTGCGGGTGCTTGGCAAGCTCAAGCGCGGCTTTGCGCCCGATGCCGAGCATTTTCTGCAAATCCCCGATACCGACGATGTCGGGATATTCCGCGAACATCATCTTTTCATAGACAGTAGATTTTTCGGTCATATGCGATTTCTCCTTTCTTGAATTATGTAAAAGGCGCAATCGCTTTGCAGGGGCGCAGTTCGCTATTCTGCGCGCTGTTCCTGCGCCCGTCCCGTGCATCGCGTTACGGGGTAGGGCTATGTCAGCGGATATATGAACACTGCACGAATGCAGATGTTTTCAAAATAAAAAGGTGAGTATCGGAACAAAGCAGAGCTTGCACTCCGCGATAGTTCTGATACTCACCCGTGTTTCCCGATTTCACAGCCGGGAGGATGGCTCACTTTAGGTTGTATATTGTATTATAGGCACAGCCACGTAGCCTTCTGCCACTTTAGGCTTTTCTATGACCGCAAGCATTGTTTTGCACCGAGGGCAGAGGTAAGTTGGGCCCTTGTAGCTCGGTTCGGCTATGCGGACGGTGACGTTTGATTTATCTTTCGGGTTTTCGCTGTAAAGAATAGTGCAGTTGCACGATGGATTTGCACACCGCGCAATGGGGAATTTGTTTTGAGTTTCCTTACGCATAAAATCACCTCGCTAAAAATCAAATAGACTCATTTGCTTGTTTACGGTAGGGTATTCGTTCATATATGCGAATATATCGCTCGGGTTTTGCATAACCCCGTGCGCTCGGCACTCCTGCCTGAAAATGCTCCAAAGCCTTGCGGAATTATCCGACGGGCATTCGTAAGCATCGCCGAAGCGTTTTATGTAGCGTTCCTTCATTCCGGAGAAATGCTCGTCGAGCTTACCATAGAAATATTCGCGGTTGCCGCTTCGCATTGTAACGCCGAAGCCAAAATTGATTATCCCGACAACGCCCGCATCGAAGCAATAGCCGAGAATGCCGCGCAGGTTTTCTTCCGTATCGTTAATATACGGCAGAATGGGGCATAGCCACACCACTGTGGGAATACCGCGTTTTTGGCACTCCTTCAGAACCTCGTACCGCTGTTTTGTGGTGCTTACGTTTGGCTCGATTATACGGCAAAGGTTTTCGTCATAAGTTGTAAGCGTTATCTGCACGACCGCCTTTGAGTGGCGGTTGATTTTTTCGAGCAGGTCTATATCGCGCAGAATGCGTGCCGATTTTGTTTGTATAGCCACGCCGCACTCGTATTTATCAATAATCTCAAGGCATTTGCGTGTGTAGCCGAGGCTTTCCTCGCAGTGCATATATGGGTCGCACATAGCGCCCGTGCCTATCATACACGGCTTGCGTTTTCTTTTGAGCGCATCCTCAAGAAGCTCGGGCGCGTTCTGCTTGACGGCTATATCCTCAAACCTATGGTCGAAGCCGTAGCAATCGGAACGGCTGTCGCAATAGATGCACCCGTGCGTGCAGCCGCGGTATATATTCATTCCGTTTTTTGCGGATAGAATGGATTTAGCTTTTATAAAGTGCATATTTTTAATCAATTACGATTTTTTTCAAATCAAGCCAAAGTTGTTCGGCTGTGCTGTTAATGATATTTTTTTCTTTATCTGAAACGGACTCAAAAAATGTCAATGTCAAAGCAGAGTTTTTCTTTTTCCATTTGCCAACCACTTTGCCATTCAAAAGAATAGGCGGCATAACGATGCCTGCAAGATTAAATATTCCTCTCAAATGCTCTTGCGGAAGGTAGATGCTCTCTTTCTTCTGGTAGCCGAGCATAAGCTGGTCAAAGCCTGCAAGGAATATGCAGGGAGGAATTTCTTTGTCATAAGATTTTTCGTTTGGAATATAGTAATATGTTTTGCCTTCGCAATCGATTGATTGTACAGGCAACTGCTTAAGCCAATTCTTAACTTCGGCTTGCTTTGCTCCCGTATAATACACCGCATCGTGGATGGTAGCGGGGCCCATATTGGTGAAATATCTTCGTGCGATTTCAAGCTTGGCTTCTTCCTCGGGAATCGGCTCGAATTCGGGTGAAGCAATGTATGCTTTTTTCTCCTGCACAACATAATTCATAAATCCGCGCTCGCATAGTTCGCGGATGCCGCCGCCCCACTGATCAAACATAGCCGATTCTTCAAGTTCTGTCATACCTTGTTTTCGACAAATGTCTTTTAATTCATCTCGTGTACACGCTTTTTTTGAAACTGCGGCGATGATGCTGCTTGCAAGGTGCTTTTGCCTTTCGGGAGTAAGCGCCCACTTATCAAGCCGATTCCAAAATGTGTAACCTTGCCATTCGTTTTTACGGTAAGACGCTCCGTTATTGCAACGAATAAAAAGCGGTAAATCACTTTCTGCGAATACGTGAACCGTGCCGCGAACCGTCCAGTTCTTAACAAGTCCGTCGGCAACGGTTTGCTCGTTGTAATCGCTACAACGGATTTTTAGTGAGTGCATAGCGTTTGGCATGAATTGCGCTTGCACACCGCAAAGGTCGCGAATAACTGTCATTTTATCCGAATGGGTAATAAGATATTGATTTGTTAATTGATGTATCTTAAGTTCTTCAAGTGTCATTTTACAAGATAGCAATAGTCCATTATTACGTTGTTTTTCTCGTCGGGTGTTGTATACCTTTGACAAGTGCAATTTTCAAACGACCAAATACCTTCGTTTACGTCTTTCCAAAGCTCGAATCCGGCGTTGATAACTTCGCCTTTGCAAGCTTTAGTATTATGAACTTCTTTTTCGGTTCCGTAAATCCAACATGTGCCGAGCCCTCCTGCTGGAAAATCGATATATGAAAAGCCATCCGGCACAGGAGTACCTGTCGGCGTGAACATACCTATCCAATATTCAAAAGGCTGTCCATCTGCGCGGCGTTCAAGACCGATGTAACCGCCGCCGTTCTCCCAAATGGCGGTTATTTTGTCTGCGCCTCCCATTGCTTTCTCAATCGTATCAAACCAACCGTTTGCGAACCAATCGCCCCACATAGGACCGAAATTTGGATATTTTTTGCCAATGAACCTCATTGCGGGTATTTCTTCTCTGAAAGTTTTAATAATTTCTGCCATCACTTTTCTCCTTATCAATTAAAATATATGGCTGAGGCCCGTGTAATCGAAATTTATGGGCTTTGTGCCGTTTACAAAGCGGATATAATAGGTTTTCGTTCTCTCGTCCACTTCCTCGATGATGCCCTCGCCGAATATCTTGTGGCGGACTTGGTCGCCCACCTTGTAGACCTCGGTGTCGGTCTTGTCGAATTTTCTTGCGATCATCATATATTCCGCTTTTATTCCGTCGGGAATAACGCCTATTTGTTCAAGCAAGCTTTTGTCTATGTCGAATAAGAATCTCGACGGCACTTTTGAAAAGCCTTTTACACCGAAACCCTCGCTTTCGGTGAGATAGAGCCTTTTCTTCGCGCGAGTTACGGCTACGAAGCAGAGCCTGCGCTCTTCCTCAAGGGCTTCGTTCTTGCGTTCCTCAAGGCTTCTCGCGGAGGGAAAAGAGCCTTCCGTAAGCCCCACGAGGAAAACGTTATCGAACTCCAGCCCTTTTGAGGTGTGGATAGTCATGATTTTTACTCGGTCACTCGCATCCTCAACGTCGCTGTCGCGCAGAAGCGTGATGTTCTGCAAAAATGCCGAGAGTGAAAGGTGCTCGCCGAATTCCGTTTCCTGTGCCACGATGCTTCGCAGAAGCTCCGTGACGTTGTCGAGCCTGTCTATATCGCCGCTTTCGCGGATGTAAAGCTCATAGCCCGTGTCTTTCAATATTCTTTGCAGAAGCTCGGAGACCGAGAGTTCTTCTGCTTTCTCGCGCAGTTTTTCTATTGTGGCGATAAACTCTTTTGCTTTGCAGCCCTTGAACGTGTCGCTCTCGCAGTTCGCCTTCAGCGCATCGTAGAGGGAAGTGTTGTTCCTCTCTGCATATTCGGCAAGGGCTTTCAGCTTTATCTTGCCTATTTTCCTACGCGGAACGTTGATGATTCTTTTGAAGGAGAGGTCATCGCCCGTATTGTCAACGAGGCGCATATATGAAAGCACGTCCTTTATTTCCGTGCGCTCGTAGAAGCCGACGCCGCCGTAAACGACGTAGGGGATGTTTTCGGCGAGGAAGCCTTGCTCCACAAATCGTGAAACGTAAGTTGAACGGTAGAGCACGGCAAAATCGGCATACTTTCCGCCAGCCTCGATGTGCTTTCTTATCTGTGAGCAGATGTATTTAATTTCTTCTTTATCGTTCTTCGCGTGGAGATACTGCACCTTACTGCCGGGAGCATTTGTATAAAGCTCCTTTTTCACGCGGTTTCGGTTCTTTTCTATGAGTGAATTTGCCACGCTGATTATGGGCGAAGCGGAACGGTAATTCCTGTTCAGAATAATGTCGCGCGCCGTGAGCCCGAGCTGATTTTCGAAGCATTCATTGTTGAGCCACGCTTCGAAATCGACGATAACGCTCATATTCGCTCCGCGCCATTCGTAGATGTTCTGGTCGGGGTCGCCCACAACGAAGAGGTTACGGTTGTATTCGGAAAGCCTGCGTATGAGCTTGAATTCCTTAACCGTTATATCCTGAAACTCATCGACCATAATGTAGCAGAGCTTTTTCTGCCACTTCAGAAGCACGTCGGGATATTTGCGGAAAAGGTGGATGGTGAAGTTTATAAGGTCGAAGAAATCAAGACCGAAATATTTGCGTTGCTTCTGAATGTAGCGGAATATTATTGCATCGGTCTTACTTTGGGGCTTGAGCGTGGAATAGTCGAAGTTCGGGTCGGCAAGGTATTCCACGTAGGTAATCTGGTTTTTGTAGAACTTTATCTGGTCTATCATAAACTTGAAGCTCGCCGTATCCATTTTAATGCCCATTTCCTCATATATCTCTTCGAGAATGTTCTTTTGGTCGATATTATCGAGAACTATGAAGTTGTCGGGGTAGAAAAGCTTTGTTATTTCTTCTCTTAAAATACGCGTGCAGAAGGAATGGAGCGTGGCGACGAAGGATGTGTCAAATTCTTCGCCGAGCATAGCTTTTATGCGCTTCTTCATCTCGTTTGCCGCTTTGTTGGTGAACGTGATGCAGAGTATATT
>JAFTNI010000030.1 GCA_017451975.1 Clostridia bacterium | reverse complement strand
TGCCCGAAATACCGTCTACGTAGAGCTCGCGCACGCCGCATTCGCGCGCAACTATATTAAAGTACAAATTGTTTTTGTCGGCAACGCCGTGGCCTTCTGTAATGCTATCGCCAAGCACAGCCATTTTTATGCCTTTAAGTTCCATAAAATTCACCTCTGAAAGTGTTTTTCTTTTATTTTACCACTTCCAAGCCAAAAGGTCAATGAGTTTATTTATCTTTTTCGTTTTTATCCTTCACCTTGAAGATTGCTTCTATCACACCGAAAACGACCGCCGCCACAGGCCAGATAACCCAGCTTATGTGCCAATCGTGCGTAACGAAGCTGTACGCCAGATAGATAAGCGTTATAAGCGGCCAGTACGCGCCGGAGATAGCCTCCAGCCTTTTGTCGGAAATTTTATTACTTCTGCTATAGTCGCCTTCCTCAAGCATCTTCTGCATTGCGCCCCACGGCACACCCACCGTAACGAAGGAATACACGCCCAGCGCGACAAGCAAAAGCGTGCCCGATATTCCTATCATAACAAGCATTTCATGCTCTGTAAACGCGCCTATGAGAGTGGATATAGCACCCAATATGCAAAGCGCAACTCCTATTGCGTTTCGCTTAGTATATTCCGCGCGGAAGGCTTCCCTTTCCGCCTCTATTTTTTTGCGCGATTCAACGTCGAGCTTTACCGCTTCCTTTTCGATATAATCATATTTCGAAAGGTCAGAGCCCAGGCATATAAACACAATTACCGCCGTACCAACTATAAAAAGAAGCACGATAATACCGATAAGTACGCATATATTCTCCAAAGCCACCGATATATATCCCGCGCCCACGGCGCCCATAAGCAGCAGAAGCGCGATAGGCGAAACTATGCAAAGCAAAGTTGCAAGAGCCATCTTGCCCGCCGATGCGCGGCTTACCGCGAGGTATTCTTCCGCCTCTTTCATGTTCACGGCGCGCGCTGTGTCTTTATTTTCCGTTTCCTCAGTTGTGGGCGAGGCTGCGTCCTCCGTGTATTCTGCCGCTTCTTCGTTATCCTTCAGAAGATAATCTGTCGTAACACCGAAAAGCTCTGATATCTGCAAAATTTTCGCAATATCGGGCACGGATTGTGCGCTTTCCCACTTTGAAACAGATTGGCGCGTTACGTCAAGCTTTTCCGCCAGCTCCTCTTGCGACCACCCCTTTTGTTTTCTCAGGCTTATAATTTTATCTGCCAATGTCATTTTATTCACCTCTGTTTTTGTTTTTGACACACTTATTTTACCTCTTTTCGGCAAAAAATGCAAGAAAGCCCGGCAGTCAATTTGTCAACTGCCGGTTGCTTTTTGTGTTTTTGAATTAAGTATATACAATTAATTGTTATTTTCAGCTTCTATGCACGCATCTATCACAAGCACGACCGCGAGCGCAGGTATAGGGTCTATGCCGTCTATAATGCTTATCTCATAGGCGTCGCCCCACGTGAACCACTCTTTTGCAACAGAGGCGATAAGCCTTCCCTCGCTTTCCACGGTGTAGTCGTGGTCGAGGAAATTGCCGTCAACACGCCAGCCAAGCCCGTTTACGGAATATTCGTTGTGGAAGAAGGCAAACTCCTTCACAACCTCGGCAATTTCATTGCCGTTTATGTATATATGATATTTCGGCAAAAACGAAAAAAGCTTCTGCTCTATATATGCAAGCTCCCTGCCCTCAAGCGAATAAAGGTGGAGCTTTTTGCCAAAGGTGAAAACCTCACCCTCTACATAATAGCGCTCGTTTCCGCTTTCATCGTAAATGCTGAATTTATCGCCAAATGTGAATACGTGCTGTTTTATATAAAGCTTCATACACTGCTCCTATTAAAATCGGGCGGTATAAACCGCCCGAAGATATGTTTGATTGATTATTCAACAACGATAATGAAGTGGTAAACGTCCTGGCCGCCTTTGAGTGTCTGAACTTCGATATCGGGGTAAGCCTCTTCGATTTTCTCAACAAGCTCTTCAACAACGTCTTCTTCAACAGATTTGCCGTAGAATACGTTAACAATGTCGCGGTCTGCTGCGTTCATGCCTTCAAGAAGCTTCATTGTAGAAACGAGGAGCTCGGGCTCGGAAGCAATCATTGCCTTGCCGCAGAAGGAGATATAGTCGCCTTCGTGAACCTTTACGCCGTTCATTTCCGTGTTTCTTACAGCATATGTTACCTGACCTGTTTCAACTTCGCTCATAGCATCCTTGAAGCCTTCGAGGATATCTTCAAGCTCGTCTTCGAGGTTGAGCTGTGCGAGCGCTGCGTAGCAGTCGCCTATATTCTTGCTTTCGATAACGTGGATCTGCGCTTTTTCGTAAATCTTCGCAGCCTGGCGTGCAGCGAGAATGATGTTGCCGTTGTTCGGGAATACGAAGATATGGTCTGCATTGATCTTGTCGAAAACTTCGAGGAAGTTCTGTGCGGAGGGGTTCATTGTCTGGCCGCCGCTTACAATCTCGTCTGCGCCGAGCTTCGTATAAAGATCGCTGATACCGTCGCCGTTTGCAACAGCCACAATACCGTATTTCTTGTGGGGCTTTTCAACGGGGGGCTTTTCAACGATTTCGTTGTGCTGAACAGACATATTTTCAATCTTGATAGTAAGGAATTCACCGAATTCGTGCATATGCTCAAGCACCTTGTAGGGTGTGAGAGTGTGAACGTGAATTTTAACTATAGTGCCTGTTTTATAAGCAACGATGGAGTCGCCGAGTGTGCCGAGGAATTCCTTGAGGGCATCAACGTCGAACGC
>JAFTNI010000029.1 GCA_017451975.1 Clostridia bacterium | reverse complement strand
TTCAATTTCTTCGTTGTTATCAATCATTTCAATTCTCCTTAAATGATTTCTGTTGACACTTATATTATATACCGAAAATTGCTTTTAGTCAAGCACTGAAAGGATATTTTTACAAATTATCCATATTTTTTGTAAAGAGTATTATTCTTTAATATATTTCCAGTAGCTCTTGAGGTAATCTATACCGGACCAAACCGTCATTATAGTCATAAGAGCCATGAGAACGTAGGAAAGAACGTGGTTGTTTATAAAGGAAATGCCGAAGCCGTAGAAAGCAGGTTCAATAATTGCGAAGGATGTGAAAACCATCTGTGTAACAGTTTTGAGCTTGCCGAGGTAAGCCGCCGCGATAACAGAGCCGTCTGTGCTTGCTGCAACGAGGCGCATGGATGTGATAGCGAGCTCGCGGAAAATTACGATGGCGGAAGCCACAACGAGGCACGCACCGTAGATTTTATCGTTGCCGTTCACAGCATTGATAGCAGACATATAGCAAAGGCAAAGGAGAGATGTCATTACCATGAATTTATCTGCCAAAGGGTCGAGAAACTTGCCAAGGTTTGTTACAAGGCCGTATTTGCGGGCTATATTGCCGTCAAGGAAATCTGTAAATCCCGCCGCCATGTAGATTACAGCGGCTATAACGAAGCGCCAGATGCCGAGGCCGAAATTGCAAAGATAGAAAACCATGAAAATTGGAACGAGGAAAACGCGGAGAAGACTTAATTTGTTCGGGAGATTCATAATAAAATTCCTTTCTTTATCTGAACCTTATCGAACGATATCGCCGATAAGATCGTAGTCAATAACGTCGTCTATTTTGATGTTTACAAATTCGCCGGGGGCAATGCGCTTTTTACCAAGCTCGGGGCGGAAGTAGATTTTCGTATCTATATCGGGCGCATCCGCCTCGCCTCTGCCGAAGTAGATTTCCGCGGCGGGGTCGAAGGCTTCGCAAATAACCTTTATGGTTTTGCCGATAAGATTTTCATTCTTCATTTCCGTAATGTGGAGCTGCTGGCGCATAATGATATCATAGCGCTCTTGCTTGATTTGCTCGTCTACCTGCTCCGGGAGGTTATAAGCAGGGGTATCTTCCTCTCTGGAGTATGTAAACGCGCCGAGGCGGTCAAATTCAGCCTCTTTAACATATTCGCAAAGCTCTGTAAATTCTTCATCCGTTTCACCGGGGAAGCCGACCATCACCGTCGTGCGGATGGTTATGCCGGGGATATTGTCGCGGAGCTTTTTAACGGTTTCGCGTATCATAGCGCCGTCGCCGTGGCGGTTCATGCGCTTGAGAACGCTATCGCTGATATGCTGAATGGGAAGGTCGATGTACTTCACTACCCTGTCGTTATCGCGCATTTCAGCGATAAGCTCATCTGTTATTTTATCGGGGTAGCAGTAAAGAAGGCGTATCCACGGAATGCTCGTGGCGTCTGTTATAGCGCGTACAAGCTTCGCAAGCGCGTATTCGCCGTAGATATCCAAGCCGTAGCGCGAGGTGTCCTGAGCGATGATATTAAGCTCTTTAACACCTATCTCCTCAAGCTCCTTTGCCTCCTCAACGATATCCTCTATCGTGCGGCTGCGGAATTTACCGCGTATGCCGGGGATAGCGCAGTACGTGCATCTGTTATCGCAGCCCTCTGCGATTTTGATATAAGCCGTGTGGTCGCCCGTGGTAACGATGCGCTCTCCGCCAAGGGGGGCTTCGTCCTTATCCTCGTGCGCGTAAAATCTTTCGTCGGAAAGCACCGTGGCAACGGCTTCTTCTATTCTTTCGATAGAGCCAACGCCGATAACGGCATCAACCTCGGGAATCTCCGTGAAAATTTCTTCTTTATATCTCTCGGCAAGGCAGCCAGTAACTATAATAGCCTTAAGGCCGTTGTGCTCCTTAAGCCAAGCGATATCGAGTATATTTTCTATAGATTCCTTCTTTGCGCTTTCGATAAAAGCGCAGGTATTTACTATCACAACGTCTGCTTCAGTTTCGTCAGTAGTGATAGCGTAGCCCGCGTTTGCAAGACGGGCAAGCATAATCTCCGTGTCGATAAGGTTTTTAGAGCAACCGAGCGACACAAAGCCGATTTTAATTGCGTTGTTGTTCATTTTCAATCAAACCTTTTTTAGTTTTTTGTGTATTTAGTGCCTTCGCGCGTATCTACGATCGTAACGCCTTTTTCAAGAAGCTCTGCGCGGATAGCATCGGCGCGGGCGAAATCCTTCGCCTTTTTAGCCGCCTTGCGCTCTGCAATAAGCTCTACTATCCATTTGTCCTCTTCGGGAACGGCAATCTCTGCCGCTTCCTCTTTCTTGGGCTCTTCCTTCTTGCCTGCAAGCAAGCCGAGCGCGAGAACGTTTTCATAGTCTGCTATAACGGCGCGCTTCGTTGCATCGGAAAGAGATTTATCCTTGAGCACGTCGTAAAGAGCAGTAATGCCCTGCGCCGTATTCATGTCGAAGCCAACGGCTTCTATGAATTTTTCGCGGTATGCTGCAAGCGCCGCCGCGTCAACCTCGCCCTCTGTTTTGAGGTTTGTAATGCGTTTTATAAGCTTATTGTAAGCCGCTTCCGCGTTTGCAAGAGTTTCCCAAGAGAAAACGAGGGGCTTTCTGTAGTGGCTCTGCAAGCAGAAAAGACGGTATGCCAAGGGGTTTACACCCTTGCTTTCGAGAAGCGCAAGCGTGAGGAATTCGCCGCTGGATTTGCTCATTTTACCGCGCTCGTCGTTCAGGTGCTGAACGTGCACCCAATAGTTGCACCATTTGTGGCCGAGGTAAGCCTCGCTCTGCGCGATCTCGTTCGTGTGGTGCGGGAAGATATTATCCACACCGCCGCAGTGAATGTCGAGGCGCTCGCCGCAGTGCTTCATGCTTATGCAGGAGCATTCAATATGCCAGCCGGGGTAACCAACGCCCCAGGGGCTATCCCATTTAAGCTCCTGAGAATCGAATTTCGATTTCGTGAACCAAAGCACGAAGTCGCTTTTGTTTCTCTTGTTTTCGTCCTCGGAAACGTCATCGCGCACGCCTATCTT
Source organism: Clostridia bacterium (assembly GCA_017451975.1). GTDB lineage: Bacteria > Bacillota > Clostridia > Oscillospirales > CAG-272 > UMGS731. Next base: position 8,232 of record JAFTNI010000029.1, on the reverse strand, counting down.
AAGGTCGTCTGCGTTGTGACCCGTGAGCGCATAATAATCGCGCACCTTGGAGGTATCGAAGTATACGTTGCCGCCGGCAAGATAAGCGTAACCCTTTTCTATAAGCGATTCGATAACCGCTATAAAGGAATCGATGCACGCGGTTGCGGGCTCGATAACGTCGGGTGTTCTGATATTGAGCTTAGCGCAATCGGCAAAGAAAGCCTGCTTATAAAATTCCGCAATTTCCATAACGGTTTTATGCTCGCGCTTAGCGCCCTTGAGCATTTTATCCTCGCCCGTGTCTGCATCGCTCGTGAGGTGGCCAACGTCGGTTATGTTCATAACGCGCGTAACGTCATAGCCGCTGTAGCGAAGGAAGCGATCGAGCGCGTCCTCCATAATATATGTGCGGAGGTTACCGATGTGCGCGAAATGGTAAACCGTAGGGCCGCAGGTATACATTTTAACCTTGCCCTCTTCGTTAGGCACAAACTCCTCTATTTGTTTTGTGAGTGTGTTGTAAAGTTTCATATAGATCTCCGATTTTAAAATTCACCTTTACCGATTATTTCTCGGCAAAGGTGCAAGGAAGTAATGTTTTCGTGTATAAATTGCCCCAAAGCCAATGAAATAATCAGCTCTACAAAAATAGTATAACATAACCACATAAAAAAATAAATAGTTTTATCAAAATTGTTTCAAATTTTTTATATTTTTTCGCTTTTTTGAAAAAAAGCTCCGCAAAAAACTTCCCGCGTCGGTGCGAACACGCCCCTCACCCAAAACGGCAGCAGTTTTTATACGCAGTTTTTCGTGTGTAAGGCGAGGAGCAAATGGCAGATGAGGAGAATTTCACTTTGTTTGCATAATAAATAATGGAAATATTTTCCATATACCGCCGCTAGATCCTTCGCAAATCCACGCCGACACTGTTAGGTGTCATTCTCGAGCGAAGCGAAGAATCTGGCGTGGCCCTGCTCGAGGATGACAGCGGTGGTAATTTTGTATGTGTTTTGCGGAACGGAGAACCCCTCCCCTACGGTAGTGCGAGAATTTCAGCCGTGTGCGTAGGGGCGAACTTTGTTCGCCCGCTTCAAAGGCTTCCCCTGCATCAGCTTAGGGGAAGGCTTGGTGCTATCCTAGGCATGGGGCGGCGGGAGCAAGCCCCCGCCCTACGGTGGTGCAAAAACAAAACGAGGGCTTTCGCCCCCGCTTGTTTTGAAAGGTAAATGTTTATTTTATTAATCCATTATTACTATTAAAAAGCATCTTTCTTGGACAACTTTGCCATAACTATTTTTTACGTCAATATGTCCACTATAGTCAAAAACATAAGAACCATCTGTACGTTTTCTAAGAACTGCACCTTCTCTTTCAAAATCAACGTATGCATCGCCATAAATTTTTTTCACTTTTATTTCTATCGCATCATAAATCTTATCCATATCGAAACCGGAAACATCGACATCTTTCATTTCGCCGATACGATTTCCAACAAACCAATAGAGATCACCATTATTCCTCAAACCTATGCGTACATGCTCAGATGTTTCTATACCATCTACAAAACGAGTAAATTTAAACCAATAGCCTGCGCTGCCATTGCTACATTCATCTGACAACTGATAATTTTCGGGATCTTCCGTATACCCACCGGAAAGGAAATTATCATATGCAATCTCATAAAGTTCATCTCTTGTAAGTTTTACAGTTTTGTCGATGTCACCTGTTGTTTTGAACATAAAGAATTCACATTTTCCTGTAATGGAATTAACGCCAAAAGACATATTTCTGCCGTTGCAAACGCCGGTATATCTATCCACAATAACTTTATAATCGGTTTCGCTCCAACTATTTTCATATTTAGCAGTCCACTCCATTCCGTTCAAATAGACTGTTTTTTGTGTATCCAATTTATCTTTAATTACATACCGGCCTCTGGATTTAGATACCTTTAGCTCAACCACATGGTTTCCTATTATCTCCCCCTTATTCACGCTATATTCATATGCTACATAATCAACATCATCATCAACCTCATCGCCCGGCACAGGTGCTACCGTGCCAGCCGTTGTGCCGCCATCAACCATATCGTTATTCGCAAAGTGGTTTGCCACGGGAATTGCCGCAAGCGCGAAAGCCGCGCACGCCGCAACCGCTATTATCGGTTTCCAATTAAATTTCTTTTTCATATTATAATTCATTGCCTCCTCTATAAATTTTTCGTCGATTTCACCGAGTGCTTCCAAAATTTTTTCCGCTTTCATATTTCTACACCTCTTTCCTCCAAAAATTTTCGCAGCTTTTCGCGCGTCCGCGTAAGCCTTACGGTAACGTTTTTTTCGCTTGTACCGAGCGCCGCGGCTATTTCGCGGCAGCTTTCCATAAACCAATATCGGCGCAGAAACACCGCCCTGTTTTCCTCGTTAAGTGTCAGTATAAATTCCCGCATAGCTTCAACAAGGTATTTTCCCTCCAGCGCGCTTTCCACAGTTTCCGCAGAAGCAAAAGTCGATTCTATTTCGTCGAGCGCGTCGCTGTAGTAAGAGCAACGCTTTCCTGCGGTATTCGCGCGGTATTTCTTAAGCGAAAGCTTTCGCAAAACTCCATATAGGAAAGCGGCAAGCGAGCTTGGTCTTTCGGGCGGTATCGCGTTCCACAAGCCAAGGTAAGCATCGTTGACACATTCCTCTGCATCCTGCTCGTTACCGAGTATGCCGAGCGCCATTTTTCTGCATTTATGCCCGTATTTTTCATCAATTGCCGAAATGCTCTCTTCCGAGCGCGCAAAAAGCATTTCCAAAATGGTTTCGTCTGTCATAAACTGCCTCCTTTCACTATATAAGTACCTTTTTTTCTGAAAATACTACACTTTTTTTAAAATTTTTTATTTTTTGTAATATGTTTTTGTGTCAGCCCCCTTCCGCGTGTTATCCTTGAGCATAGATAAGGATCTCGCGGCGGTATGTGTGCCGTTTTGCCCCCCCAACCTTACCCGTTTCTTTTGCCAAGCTTTTCTTTTCGCAAAGAAAAGCTTGAAAGCGGCAAAAAACGCCCCCGCAATAATGCGGAGGCGTTTTTAAGACAAAGTAATTAAAAGATTAGTTTTCTCTGTCAGCGAGGTAGTTTACAACATCGCCTACTGTGAGGAATGTGTGAAGATCGTCTTCTTCGAACGTAACGTTGAATTTATCTTCGCAGATGAAAACAAGGTCAGCGAGTTCAAGAGAGTTGATGCCGAGGTCATTTACGAATTCTGCTTCGGGCGTGATTTTGTCTTCGTCGATGCTGAATTCTTCAACGAGAATTTTTTTGAGTTCTTCAAACATGGTGATAAAGCTCCTTAAAACATTAATAAATTATTTTACTTTGTAACGCAAAATCTTTCTGGAAGTGTTCTTTTCAAATTCCGTATCGCGTATCTCAACCGTTGTGATGTGTTTGAAAGAAGGAAGCTTCTTGTTAACAGAAACGATGAGCGCATCGATAGCGGCTTTGATTTCTTCGGGTGTTTTGCCTTCAAACTGCGTAGCATCGGGGTAAACGAGAGCAGCGATAGAGGTTTCGTCGCCCTTTTCGTCTTTTCTGCCGACAACAACACATTCAGCAACAAGCGGGCTTGCGGAAATATATTCTTCAAGCTCTTCGGGGAACACGTTCTTACCGTTGGAGAGAATAATAACGTTTTTCTTTCTACCCGTGATATAGATAAAGTTATCTTTATCCATATAGCCGATGTCGCCTGTTTTGAACCAACCGTTGTGGCCTTCCCTGTCGCGGGTAAATACTTCAATGGTTGCTTCGGGGTTTTTATAATAACCAAGCATTACGTTGTTACCCTTAACAACGATTTCGCCGGTTTCGTCCTCTTCGTGTTTCTTATCGATTCTTACTTCAACGCTGTTAACCTTAAGGCCTACAGAGTGGGGCTTCTTCCAGCCCATGGGGTTGCAGGAAATAAGGGGCGAGCATTCCGTAATACCGTAGCCCTCGCAAATATTGATGCCGAAGGAATCGAAATCTTTAACAAGCTCAGGGCGAAGGGGTGCGCCACCGCATACAATGTATTTGAGTCTGCCGCCGAAAGCATCGTGAATATCCTTGAAAATCTTGCGGCGCATATCTACGCCCATTTTAAGAAGCGCATCGGACATTTTCATAGCCGCGCGAACGGTTTTTCTCTTGCCTTTCTTATCGATCTCTGCCCAGATCTTCTTGTACATCGTTTCAACGTAAAGAGGAACGAGTATAAGCGCAGTGGGTTTATATTTAGCGAAGTTACGAAGCGTATTTTTGATAGAATCGTTTATCGCCGTTGACGCGCCTGCGTTGGGGAGAGCGAGCTGAGAGCAGGTAAACTCATATGTGTGATGAATGGGGAGCACTGAAACGAACATATCGTCTTCGGAACAGTCGATAATAGCGTTGGAATCGAGCGTAGCCGTAACGAGGTTTTTCTGGGAAAGCATAACGCCCTTGCTGGAGCCCGTTGTGCCTGATGTAAAGATAATCGCGCACATCTTATCCATATCGGGAACATTATCTTCCGCAGCGTGGATACCTTCTTCTTCATAAGCCTTGCGGCCAACTTCGAAGAAATCTTCAAAAGTCATGAAGCGGTCATCGCCTTCGGGGAAAACCGTTGCTGCACTGCTGATGCATACAAAAAGTTTAACGAGGGGAAGGCTTCCTGCGCAAGCGGTCATCTTTTTCTGCTGGGAAGCCGTGTAGAAGATAACCTCTGTATCGCAAAAATGCATGAAATTAACAAACTGTTCTTCGGAAATTTCCTTATCGAAAGGAATGATAACGCCGCCTGTTGCAGCCGTTGCAATGTAAGTTGCAACATAGTTGGGGTGTGTGTCGCCCGTTACGCAGTTGAATTTACCGGCGAGTTCGAGCTTTGTGAGAGCAGCCGCTATATAATCGACATGAAGCTTCATATCGTTATATGTGAATACTCTGTCTTCGCCGCCGTCGCGATAGTAATATCTTACTTTATCGCCGTAACGTTCAGCTTCTTTTTTTACTCCATCATAAAGGTTGTCAAACTGGTGAACAACGTGACCGAGCCCTGTGTTCTTTTTCAAAACAATACCTTCTTTCCATTATTCGTTCGGTGTCGGATTCTCATAGGCCTTTGGGGGCACTACGAGCTTTTACATATAACATTATACATCTATAATTATATTGAAATTACGCCCATTTGTCAAGTTTTTTTTATCCATATTAAAATAAAATAAAAAAATATTTCATTTTTTCGTTTTTTTATCCAAAAAACACGTTTTTTTTCTGTTACAGAAGCAACAAAGGTGCGCCGAAGCGCACCTTTGCTTTGGTTTTATTCGAAATCATTCATTTCAAATATTGCAGTAACATCGCCTTCATCCATTTTCCCTTCAGGCGAGCATACCTTCACGGTTATGCGGTATTTGTACCCTTCCGTTTTGTTATCTGCAAAAATTCCAGAAAGCTTCTCTATTTCCGTTGTAAAATTCCCCTCACCGTTTATGACATCAGTCGTCGGGGCGGTCGCATAGCCGGCATCAAAAGAATATACCGGCATCAATCGCTCGAACACGGTTGCCCACTCTGCATCCTTTGCAGATATATCGAGCCGCTCAAGCTTCACATAGTTTTTATATACTTTGAATTCTTCCCCGCCAACGATGTGTAAAGTTATAGTGTTTTCTTCCGCTTTTATAAATTCTACGGTATAGCCCGAAACGTCTTTTTGGCGGTCTTTCCAATAATCCGGGTTCTGCACAATGCCGTCGGGGTGCCATTGAGTCTGAGCGCTCGTCTGCACGCCATCCAAAGGATACGAGCCCACGATCTTATCGTAATAAGAGCCATCGCCATAGAAAATACGGACTTTTATATAGCCGAAAAGCTCCTGCACCTGCTCGCTTGTGGCAAATGCCGCGGTAAAGCAAATAAGCAGGGCAATCAGCGCCGAAAGCACAGCAACCCTTACCAAATTCATACGCCGTGCACTTTTGCGCATTTTTTCGGTATATCCGCATTTATATTCCGCACCACAGAAGGAAAGTATTTTATATTTATCGGGTATTTTCACTTCGTCGAAACGTGAAAGCAGTTCTTTTATTTCTTTTTTCTTCATACACTCCCCGCCTATTCCTTATTGTATTTTTTCAGCTTTTTCATAGCGCGCTGGTACCTCTTTTGGGCTGCGAAAATCTTTATTCCCAAAACTTCTGCTATTTCGCGGTACGGCATTTCCTTGTAAAGGCGCATAAGCACAATTTGCTTTTCTTCCAGGTCCAGCACGTTAAGCATATCCATCGTTTCCATTATAAAAAAATCATCGCGTGGCTCTGCTTCCGTGTTTTCTGAAATCTCATCTAAAGCAAGCTCTGCGCGCGCTTTTCTTTTCCGTATAATATCCATAGCATTATTGCGCGTTATAGTCATTATCCACGCGGTAACATTGCCGCCGCGGTATTCTCGGCACGAGCGCGTTATATCTATCATCGTATTTTGCAGTACGTCTTCCGCATCACAGTAATTACAGGTAAGCGTATAAGCAAGCGCAAAAATACTGCGTGACATTTTATCGTATATGACGGAAAGTGCATTCGTATTGCCTTCCGCAATCTCGGCAAGCGCTTCTTCGCATATTTTTTCCGAATTCATATTCCCTCCCCCATTTTCAAAAAGAGCACTATATTATGTATAGCGTCAGAAAAAGACTTTTGCGGACATTTTTCGCAAAAAATTTTAAGGTGCGCCGAAGCGCACCTTTGCTATATCAATCTTTTCGCATACTCCCCGTTTTCCTCATAGCAGAAAAATTCCGAAAGCGATGCATCCTCGAAAACACGCACGAGGTCTGCAAAATCTGCCGCCAGGCTGTAGTTTTCAAGCTCCGCGCGCTTTATCCAGAAAACGCGCCCCTCGCACGAGGAATAGAGCTCGCCCGAATAGCACTCTGTTTTATAAAGGAAAACCACGTATCTCTCGCCATCGTCGGTGTAAAACTGCTTCACGCCGCAGAGCCGCGGGCTTTCTATCAAAAGCCCCGTTTCCTCACGCACCTCGCGCACGACGGAATCTGTAAACGCTTCGCCCGGCTCCACGTGGCCGCCCGGGAAGGCTATGCCGCGCCAATCTTCCTTGACTCTTTCTTCCACGAGAATGTTGCCGCGCCCGTCGCTTATCATGCACATATTTGTAAATACAGCTTTTTCGGTTTTAGCCATTGTTTTCGCCTTTCAAATCAATATCTTCACAATTAATATAGTAATTTTCTCAGAACCAGAAATGCAGGAAGTAATTCAACACCAAAACAATAATAAATGCAAATATGCCCACGAGGAAAGCCCCGAAAATAAACGCAAGCACGCCCGCCAAAATTGCCGCCGCCTTTTCGTTTTTTCGCTTCAGAAAATAAAGCGGTGTAAGAATTACGGAGCCTGCGGCAAAAATAATGAACGGGTAAAAGAATCCCTCCCAAAAAGAGCCTTGCCACATAAATTTCATGGAAATGCCGCGCAAAATGCATATACCGAGCAAAATTGCCGCCGCGATAGCCTTGCCGTGCTTTTGCCTGGACTTTTTAAAATCATGAAAGAAAACCCTTTTCCACATCACGTCAAACTGCTCTGCCTCAAACATAAGGTAATCGTGCAGTATTTCGGCAAACCCGCCGCCGTTCTTTTCCTCTTCTTCAAGAATGTTCCAATAGCGCTCACCGTCGAAAAGTTCGAAAGTGGCTTTTTCTTTTGCTACGCTTTGCGTTACCGCCAAAGCCCCGCGGAGCTTTTCTATTTCCTCTTCCAGGCGCAAAATATTCGCCTCTGCGGCATCCTGAAGCTCAAGCTCGCCGCTTTGGAGCTGTTTTATTTCCGCAATAGAAAAACCCAGCTTTCTGAAAATTATTATCTTTTTCAGTTCGCGCAAGTTTTCCTCGCTGTAATCGCGGTAGTTGTTCGCCTTGCGCTCCGTGCAAATCAAGCCTTCTTTTTCGTAAAATCTTATATTTGCACGCGAAACGGAAAGTATTTTTTCAACTTCTTTTATATCCAAATGTATCACCCCGCTGTAGTTATACACTGTAAAGCCGCTTTACAGTCAATACTCGCCGCGAATTGTTCACACTTTGTTTACAAATAGCGCATTATTCAGCGGTTTTTATTGTAAACTTATCGCCTGCTTTTACGCCGTAAGCACCACAGAAGCTGCCGCCGAAAACACATATACGCAAGCACCATTCTTCTCTGTCGAGGT
>JAFTNI010000028.1 GCA_017451975.1 Clostridia bacterium | reverse complement strand
TCGGTCTATACAATCCAACAGGGCATTCCTCAAGAGGCTCTGTTCGAAGCAGCAGTCTTCGGTCGCAAGTATCCTGAGCGTGTGGACGACGTAGCTTGGGAAAACGACCGCAAAAACAAAGCCACGGGCGTTCTGGAAATAGCGGAAAATATGTCGGCAGAAGGGTATACCTCCGAGGTAATGCTCCCTTGCGAAACTTCTTACGTTCACCTGCAGCTCGTTTCCGTAAACGGTACCGCCGTGAAGGAAAAGGAGAACGAGCTTTACAGAGGAAGAGATATAATGGCTTTCCTTGTTTTCACCTCTGTGCTCACGTTTGCGGAAGGTATGTTTATGCACAGCGTTATTCACGAAATTTACAACGTGTTTTTCGGCTATGCCAAATACGTTACCGACGTAAATGTTATTCCAGCAGCGATTGCTGCCGTTGTGGCTGCCGTGTTTATTTCTGTGCTTTTGCTTGTGTTCAACGTTTCTGCGCCCTTTAAGCTTGTGTGGAAGAAAAGCAAATCAGGGAAAAAACGAAAAAATCGTAAGGAGTGAGAGAAAATGGTGAATGAACAAATTATATCAAAGGGCGTTTACGGTTTTTCACAGATAAGCGATTTTATTTCTGTAAAGAATTATATCTTTATGCACCGCGGCGAAAAAATCTGCCTTGCCATAAGATTTTCCAACGATACGGATTATGTTTTCGATTCTATGGCGTTTTACGTTATCCAGCTTGATGCACTCGGTAAGGTTATAGGCAAAACGCGCGTGGAATATACGGATATGCGCTTTAAGCCCGGAACGACGTATACGCAAAACCGCGGCATTATAGTTGAAAACCAATGTGTTGATTTTAAAATACAGTTTTGCGAGGCTTATTCAAGCTATTACCGCTACGTTGTAAAAAACAGAAGGGTAGTGGTATATTACGACCGCAAAAAGGCGGAAAGCCTTAAGCCAAGAGAATGGCAGCCAGCCGCCGCACCCGATTTTACGGTGAAGAAAAAGGAATACAATAAAAGCAAGCTTTCCTTGCTTGCCGTAATTCTTACATTGCTTATAGTGGCGGGATTTAATATATACTACCTGTATTCGCTTTATGCGGATACGCTTCCCGATAAAAAGGAAGAGTCTGCGGGGCAGACCGCAACTATAGATGCGGCAGACACGGAAGAAAATTTGTGCTTTGGAGTGGAATATGCTGAAATATGAGAATATAATCAGCCGTTTATCGACTGAACAAAAGGTAAATATGCTTTGCAATATAAGCTGTTTATCTGAAAAAGAATACAGGGTTCTCGGTATTCCCGAAATGAAGCCCGCTTTTGTAGAGGATAACTACGGCGCAGAATTCCCCTCGCCTTATATGCTGGCGAACTCCTGGAATAAGGAGCTTATAGGCAACGTTGCGAAAACCGTTGTGAAGGATATGAGCGCAAGCGGTGTTACGCTTGCGGTTACGCCGGGCGCGAAAGTGAAAATAAGCCCCTACCGCACGGCGCTTTCCGAGGACGTTTGCCTTGCTTCCGAGCTTGCGGGGGAATATCTGGAAGCGGCAAAAACAATGGGGCTTGCCGCCGCAGTGAAGGATTTTTCGCTTACGGCAGACGAAATTGAATGGATGGACGAAAGCCCGAAAAGCAGAGTTATATACGAATACGTTGTAAGACCTTACAGGCTTGCCGCAAATAAGCGTAGTTTTGAGGGCGCGCTTGTGGCGCACGACGTGCAAACGGCAAAATACGAGCGCGTAAACGGCGTTCTTGCGGGGATAGCCGCAGAGGGCGAGGGCTTTGAAAAGGCGTTCCCCGTTTGCCCGAGGGCAAATATGGAAAATACGGTAAGCTTTATTGCAAACGGCGTTATTTGCCTGGAGGGTGTCGGCGTTGCGCTTGAAGCGGCGCTGAACAAATACCGCCAGATGAAAAAATCTGTCGATTCGGAGCTTATTTCGCCCCTGGAGCTTGAGGACGAAGTGGCAAAAGGCCACGCAATGTCGCCCGAAATGCTCGACGAAGCGGCAGACAGGCTTATAGACTTCGCATTTGCCTGCGAAAGAAAAAGGGTTCTCGCGCCCGACATTGGCGCAGAGAAGCAGGAGCTTGCGCTTCGTGCTGCGCGCGAATCTATCGTTCTTCTGAAGAACGAAAAGAAGCTTTTGCCTTTGAACAAAAAGCTAAAGGCTTGTATGCTCGGCGATATAGTTATGAGCGGTGAAAACGAATTCTTCGCGGAAGAATTCAAAAATCAGCTTGAAGCGGCGGGCTATACCTTCCTTGGCAAAGAGCGCGGATACGATATTGCTGCTGAGCGCGGGGAAGAGCTGCTTGAGCCCGCGCTGGAGCTTGCAAAAACGGCAGATGTGGTATTTCTCTTTCTTGGATTTGATAAAGCCAGGGAAAGAAGAATACACAAGGTACAGAAGCTTTCGCTCCCCGCAAACCAGCAGATATTGCTCGAAAGGCTAGATAACAGCAAGAGCAAGATAGTTGCAGTGGTATCGGCAGAGCACGCGGCAGATTTCGTGCTTGACCGCAAGCTCGATGCAATTCTTATTGCACCCGTTAACACCAGGGCTTCTGCAAAAGCTGTGGCAGACGTGGTTTCGGGCGAATACAGCCCGAGCGGCAGGCTGGCAAACAGCATATACCTCAACACAGACGTGAAGCTGAAAAAGCAGAAGGTATATAAAGCGAGGGACGGCATAAAAAGCGGCCCGTTCATAGGCTACAGATATTACGATACGGCAGATTATATAGAGGGCTACCCCTTCGGCCACGGCCTTGGGTATGCGGAATTTGTATATTCAAAGCTTACCGTAAAGAACGGCACTGTTTCCGTAACCGTAAAGAATGCGGGCAAAATGACAGCCGCAGAAACCGTGCAGATATATATAGGTATAGAGGATTCGGCGGTTATACGCCCGAAAAAGGAGCTTATGGCATTTGCGAAGGTGGAGCTTGCCGCAGGCGAGAAAAAAACACTTTCCTTTATGCTCGATTTGCCGAAGGTATTCGATACCGAAAGCAGAAGCTTTGTGGAAGAGAAGGGCAAATATACCGTCTACGCGGCAACTTCCGTTACAGACGTAAAGCTTACCTGCACTGTAGAAGCGGGTGAAGCGGAACTTAAACCCGATGGGGAAATAAAAAGCGATTATCTCCAATCGGAATCAAATATTATAAAAGATAACTATAAATTGGAGGCAGATTGCGACATCATGAAAAAATCGGTGTTTAACATAGTATCGGGCATAGCAGCATTGCTTATGGCGGTCGTTCTGAAGGCTTATTGCGTTCTTTCCGATTCCAACGCTATGTTCTTTGACGTTCTGGCGGCAATACTCGCCGTTGCGGGCTGGGTATTCTTCGTTGCTGAAGCTATATACAGAAAGAAAGACCGCGAGCAGGACCTTGAAAATATTGAAGAGGCAAACGAAGAAGCATTTGCCGAAGCGGAAAGCGTTCCGCTTGCAAATGCAGACAGCCTTTTCGTTAAGGAATTTGACGTAAACGTGGAAGACGAGGTTGCCACAAACGTTGTTGAAGATTACGCTGAGGGCTTTGGTGCAGAACACCTCGTTTACGTTGATAACGAGCTTACCTTTGGCGGCGCAGTAGAAGAATTTATAGCGGCTGCACTTGAAAAGGGCCATAGCTTCGAAGAAAAGGAAGCGAGAAAAATCTTTTCCGCTATGGCTTCCTCGCGCGTTATTCTCACAAGCGGGCTCAGCAACAGCCAGTTTGAGGACCTCATGGTGCTTTTGGGCAACTATTTTGAAAGCGGCGTATATATAGAGCACGTAGACGAAACATACGCAAACAGCGAAAGCCTGCTCTTCAAAAACGATGCAAACGGCAACCGTTCCAAAACGAACGTGAAGCTTGCCTTCGATGCCGCGTATAACTTGCCGCAGAAGGCGCATTTTGCAGGTCTTGCAGACGTTAAGCTTTCTATGCTTTCTTCCTATATTTCGCCCGTTGTAAAGCACGCGAAGAACCCCACGGTTCACTATTCCTTTACGGCGCACAACGAAAGAAACATAGAAACATCTTTCTCCATTCCCCAGAATATATGGTTCATACTTAATATTGCGGAAGGTCAGTCGCTTGCCGATATTCCCGAATCCGTTGCGGAAATCGCCAGCCTCAGCACAGTTTCCTTCAAGGAATGTGCCGCTTCCGAATATCACGCAAATATACGCAAGTTCAGCTATTATCAGATGGAATATCTCTGTGAAAAATATTCTTCCAAAATGGAAGTTGAAGAAAGCGTGTGGAAAAAGCTCGATAAGCTCGA
>JAFTNI010000027.1 GCA_017451975.1 Clostridia bacterium | reverse complement strand
CCGTCTGTTTCACCGCTTTGCGTGCAGGTTGCAGCATAGCCGGCATCGGGAATTTCCGTGTGCCCCAAAGCGGAAATCACCGTTTGGGAGATGAATATTTCACCGCACACGCCGCAGTGCTTGCCTTGCGTAAGCCCTGTTTGCGTGCAGGTGGGCGCTTGCGCTTTATCAAACACCTCCATATGCCCCTTTGGCGGAATAGCCGTTTGTTCCACAAGAGTTTCGCCGCAAGTGCCGCAGTGCATACCGTCCGTCAGGCCTGCAAGGGTACAGGTCGCCGCAAAGCCTGTGTCGGTTACGGCGCTATGGCTTGCGGGTAGCTCCCTTTGCTCCAGCGTAATTTCGCCGCAAACCTCGCAGTGTGCGCCTTCGCTCAAGCCCGCAAGCGTACAAGTGGGCGCATAGCCCGCATCTGTTACCTCTGTGTGCCCTTTTTCGGGTATGATTTCCTGGGCGGTGAAAATCTCGCCGCAAACGCTGCAATATGAGCTTTGCGTAAAGCCCGCAAGCGTGCAGGTGGGCGCAGAAGCTTTTTCTATAACCACGTTATGCCCCTTTTCGGGTATGATTTCCTGCTCTTTGAAAATCTCGCCGCAAATAGCGCAATGCGCGCCTTGCGTAAGGCCCGTTTCCGTGCAGGTCGCCGCCTTGCTTTCAAGCGTTGTGCGCTCGTGCGGTATTATTTCCAGGGCGCGCGTCTGAGCCGCGCCGCAGAAGCATATGCGCTCCTCTTCGCCCTCATGCGTGCAGGTTGCCGCTTTTGTAAGCTTCCATTCGCTGTATCTGTGTGGGTGTAAAAAGAAGAAAAGCGCGGCAGAAACGCATATAGCCGCGGCAGAAACCGCCGCAATAAGCGCGATTTTAGTTTTCATGGGTATTTTCGGTTTTATAAAATTTTTCGTTTCCATAAAGTTGCCTCTTGGTTTTTAATTTATCGGTATATTTATGATATCACTTCTCGGGTGAAATTGCAACATTGCGGGCAAAAAAAGCACCTTTCGGGTGCTTTTTCGCTATCAATGATTTTTTTGGGGAGTTTGCCGCATTAAAGCAAAACGATGTTGTTTTCTTTGCAAATGCGCTTCGTTTCCTCGTCCCATATAGAAACCTGAACCTCGCCTATGTGTGCCTTCTGAAGAAGGAGCATGGAAAGGCGGGATTGACCTATACCGCCGCCCATAGTAAGGGGAAGCTCGTCGCGCAGAAGTGCGCTGTGGAAGGGCAGGCTCTTTCGATCCTCGCAGCCTGCTTCGCGGAGCTGGCGCTCAAGCGCTTCTTTATCTACGCGAATGCCCATGGAGGAAATTTCAAAAGCGCAGCCGAGCATTTCGTTCCAGAACATAATATCGCCGTTGAGCATCCAGTCGTCGTAGTCGGTCGCGCGTCCGTCGTGCTTTTCGCCGGAACGGAGCGTGCAGCCTATCTGCATAATAAACGCCGTTTTATATTCCTGCAAAAGCAGGTTTTCGCGCTCCTTGCCCGTTTTGCCGGGGTACATATCTTCAAGCTCCTGCGTTGTAACAAACTTAACGTTGCGTTCAAGCTTGAGCGTGATTTCGGGGAAGTGCGCTTTGAGAATATCGAGCGTATCGCACATAGCGTCTACCTCGCTCTGCACCGTCGCCTTGAGGTAATCGAGCGTTCTGTCTTCGCGCGTGATTATCTTCTCCCAGTCCCACTGGTCGGTGTAGATGGAATGGAGGTTGTCCATTTCCTCGTCGCGGCGTATGGCGTTCATATCTGTATAAAGGCCTTCGCCTGCGGAGAATTTATAGGTGTGGAGCGCCATGCGCTTCCATTTTGCAAGGGAGTGAACAACAACGGCATCGCTGCCCGTTTCCTTTATATCGAATCTTACGGGGCGTTCTATACCGTTGAGGTCGTCGTTAAGACCCGTATCGGGGTCTACGAAAAGGGGCGCGGAAACGCGCTTTAAGTTAAGCGCACTGCAAAGCCTGTTTTCAAAAATTCTTTTAAGCAGACCTATAGCCATCTGCGTTTCATACATACCGAGGCGCGGCTTATAGCCCTCGGGGATAATTACTTTACTCATATATAACCCTCTTTATGGAAAATATTTATTGTTACACGGTGCGGGGCAAGGCTTGCCCAACCGTTTTATATGTCGTCAATAGTGGGGGTAGGCGCCCCGTACTGTATGCTTTTGCACAAATTATTAATTTAGTATATCATTATAAAACCAAATTGTCAACCGTATGAAGCGGATTTGTGCAAAAAAGTTCTTCTGCAAGCGGCGTTTTTTAAAACTTGTATTTTCTTTTTTGTTTCAAAAAATATTTTTACAAAAAATACGTTTTGTTTATAATTCGTTAATAATTAGGGTTTATAATACTTTTATTAAACTAAATTTATCTTTTTGGGAGTAAAAAATGCTTCAACTTAAAAATATCGTAAAGCAGTACCGTACGGGCGACGAAACCGTAGACGCTTTGCGCGGGGTTAATATAGATTTCCGCGAAAGCGAGTTTGTTTCCGTGCTCGGCCCCTCGGGCTGCGGCAAAACCACGCTGCTCAACATTATAGGCGGCCTTGACAAATACACCTCGGGCGACCTTATAATCGACGGCAAATCCACAAAGGAATTTACCGACAGAGATTGGGATACATACCGCAACCACAAGGTTGGCTTCGTATTCCAGAGCTATAACCTAATCGGCCACCAGACAGTGCTTGCCAACGTAGAGCTTGCGCTCACGCTTTCGGGCGTTTCAAAGGCAGAGCGCCGCGCACGCGCCAAGGAGGCGCTGAAGCAGGTGGGGCTTGAAAGCCAGATAAACAAAAAGCCCAACCAGATGTCGGGCGGTCAGATGCAGCGCGTTGCTATTGCCCGCGCGCTTGTAAATGACCCCGAAATTCTGCTTGCCGACGAGCCCACGGGCGCGCTCGACTCTGCTACGAGCGTGCAGATAATGGACCTTCTCAAGGAAATTTCCAAAGACAGGCTCGTTATTATGGTAACGCACAACCCAGAGCTTGCAGAGGCTTATTCCACGCGCATAGTGCGCTTCCTCGACGGTGAAATGACAAGCGATACAGACCCTTTCACATACGAGCCCGGAAAACAGGAAACAAAAACCCCTGTGCGCGAAAAAGCAAAGAAATCCGGCAAGAAAACCTCTATGTCCTTCCTCACGGCGCTTTCGCTTTCGCTCAATAACCTTATGACGAAGAAGGCGCGCACCTTCCTTACAAGCTTCGCGGGCTCTATAGGTATTATAGGCATAGCGCTCATACTTTCTATTTCAAACGGTCTTACGCTTTACATCAACCGCGTGCAGGAGGATACGCTTTCCTCCTACCCCATAACAAGCCAGAAGGAATCTATGGATATGGGTTCGCTTCTCGAATCGCTCACAGATGCTTCGGGCACGGGCGATGACGGCACGCCGATAACCAAGCACGAGCTCGATAAGGTTTACTCCAACATCATTCTCTACGATATGATGAACACACTTATCAACGCCGAAACCATTACAAACAACCTCAAGGATTTCAAGGTGTTCCTTGATAACAACCTTTCAAACGAAGCGATATCCTCCATTATCTACAGCTACGATATGGAGCTCAACATCTATTCCTCCGACACAAGCAAGATACGCAAGCTCAACCCCTCTGAGTTTATGAAGGCTATAACGGGCGGCGGAAGCGATGGCGACTCCTTTTCCTCCATGTCCTCCCCCATGATAAGCATGGGCGGCTTCCACATCTGGGAAGAGATGCTCGCAGGTAAAGAAGGCGAATACGTAAACGACCTTGTAAAGGAGCAGTACGACATCGTTGAAGGCAAATGGCCCGAAAAATATAACGAGGTTGTTATCGTAACGAACAGCCAGAACGAAATTTCCGACCTCGTGCTTTGTATGCTCGGCTTCAAATCCGAAGAGGAAATGAACGAGATCATAAACGCTGCTATGAATGGCGAGGAAATACCCGCAGAGCAGGAATCCTGGACTTATGAAGAGGTTCTTTCCACCACGTTCAAGCTCGTTATGCCCACGGATTACTACCAGTACAATGAAAAAACGGGCACATGGGAAGATATGCGCGAAAACGAAACTTATATGAAAATGATTCTCGACCGCGCAGAGGAGCTTGAAATAGTAGGTATCATCCGCCCGAATGAGGATGCCGTTGCACAGTCCATTTCCGGTACAATGGGTTATACTTACGCGCTCACACACCACATTGAAGAAAAAGTAAATGCAAGCGAAATCGTAAAAGCGCAGAAGGAAACACCCGAAACAGACGTTTTCACGGGCCTTCCTTTCAAGGGTGACGATTTTGTAGACCTCACGGCAGCAGAGAAGGCGGCAGAGGTTAGAAAATACGTAGCAAAGCTTTCCGCAACAGATAAATCCATTCTCTACGCGGCAGTTGCCTCTGAAATGCCGAAGGCTCAGCTTGAAGCGGCAATAGCAGAGCAGATGGCGATGTTCCCGAACAGGGCGGCGCAGGAAGGCGTGCTCAAGCAAGCTTTCGCAAGCCAGGGCATACCCGAAGATACCGCCGCTTCCTACATTGCAGAAATGAACGATGAAGAGGTAGCCGCAGCACTTGTAAAAATGCTCGAAATGCAGGTAAAGGCGGCTTATGCACAGCAGGTGGCAGGTCAGCTCGCTACAATG
>JAFTNI010000026.1 GCA_017451975.1 Clostridia bacterium | reverse complement strand
GAGGTCAACGTCGCGCATGACCTCCGAGAAGATGATATCGGGGATATCGGCTATCTTCAACTCTGCGCCGGTCTGTCTGTCCGCAAAGCACACCCATTCGAGCGTGGGAGCCTCTATATCTGCAGGAGAAAACCAATCTGCCATAGCATATATCTCGGCTACGATATTTTCCTTATAGTAGACCTTCTGCAAGCCGTCCTCTACATCGGCTATCCAGCGGCGGCTTTTGAGAGTCGCGGCGGTCTTTGCGGGCTGTATCTGATTTCCCGCATAGCGCATAGAGTGTAACATATCCATTTCCTCTGCCGTTTTTACATAAAGCTCGCGGAATACCTGGCGGAACGGCTGAACTATCTTGTTGTCAAAAAGATAACGCTGATATTCGCGCCATATTCCGCGCTTGTAAAGGTGGAACGGATGCGCTATCTTCACTTCCGTTTTATCTGAAAGCTCGCGCACATCTCCGCGCACGTCAGCAAGCCCCTTTTCGCAAAGGAATCCCGCTTCCGTATCGCTTATAAGCACAAGATTTCTGAGCATAGGATACACAACAGGATGCGCGCAGAGCGATGATAGTTCACCGAACGTAAACGCCGTGCCGTCCTCCATTGCCTGCTCCAGCATTACGCGCGTGCGCCTGTACTGCTCTGTAAGAGTTTTCTTGAGTTCCCCGAGAGCAAGTACCATTTCATGCTTTTTGAGCCCCGAGGGGATGCTTTTGAGTGCTTTCCCTCCTTTGCTTACGGATATGCTCGCTTTGCCGTTTTCGTCAAGCGCAATCTTGAACGATACGCCATCTACCACCTGCTCCTCCATAAGAGCGCGGTTATCGTCTATGACCTTTGTCTCCATACGCAAGGTAAGGCGCATCGTATCGGCATATCCCGCGTTGGTAGCGAGATTTTTGAGCGCCATCTCGGTAGCCTTGCCTTCGCTTGCAATCCTCTGCGAGCCAAAATGCTTGCTTTCCTTGCGGAAGCGCTGGATATAGAGGTAACGCCTGCATATATCGTCCTCTCCCGAAAGAGGGATAAGCGGATATGCCATAAGAAGATCCTTGTTTCTCTTTGCGGATATCTCTGCTTCCGCCGCATCTACAGAGAACCGCCCGAGGCTGGCATCTGCGTATTTTCTCGCACGGGAATGCTTCGCGCCGTCGGAAATATACTTCGCCGCATCATATACGGAGTTAAATTCCTTTTCCCCTATAGACGCGTGCGCCGTGCGGAACCATGCCACGTCGAAAGCACCCATATTGAGCTCATCCTCGGAAAGCGGCGTAAACCGCGCTATAATAGCCTTGCGCTTATCGTCGAATTTCTCGTTCATATGCGCCATAAAGTAGTAGCAAACAGATTCGAACGATTCTATGCCGAGATGCTCGCCTATTATCTTTATCCATTCGGGCGAAACGAGAGCCGCCTCTATAAGCCTCTTTTCGCTTATCTTTTTGCCTTCAAGTGCTTTTCCGAGAGTTTCGGCGCTATCCGTATCCTTCGGAATGCATATTGAAAGCAGATAGCTCAGTGAGCTTTTGCGTGAAAAAGTGCTTCCCCAGCCGCTGTAGGAGTTTCTGTCTATGGTGTCCTTGCCCATAGCGTCTAGTATCTTTGCAAGATATTCTGCGCCGTAGATGCGGTATATGCCCGGAACGCTCGCCGAATAATCGGCAGGGCTGTCGCCGCGCGATATCTCGGAATCGATTATAACAGGAATAACCTCTTCATAAAGCTCTGTCACGAAGCGCAAGAGATTTTTGTATTCGTCGGTTATTTCAAATTTATCTGAGTTATATTTTCCGAGAAAAGCGCTCTCCACAGCATCGCGGCGCCTTGACCTATATATATTTTTGCCCGATACGCTCTTGCCCTCTTCATAGATAGTAGCCGCAATAGTAGAAACCGTTTCCATCGATTCCCGCATATGATTGCGGCCGAACATCACCTCATAGAGCTGACGGCGCGTGATTATCCCTCTGTACGCCGCGTAGATATTCGCGTTTATATCGAGAAGCCTGTGTGTCGTATCGTTACGGTTATTTGCCATATGGAGGTAATATCCGTTGTACGCATTATTTACATAATACGCGCCGCCGCGTCCGTCCTCTATAATATCCGTCTTTGGGCGCATCTTCACTGCTCTTACGCATTTACTGCAAACAGATGCCGCTATCGGAAATATATATGCAAGCTCCGCATCATTCTTGCATTTGAGATGCTCGTATATAAGCATGAGCTGGCTGTGAGAGAGAATGTGAGCGCCCTGTATGATGGTTCTCTCGTCGGGAATAAAGCGTATGAACCAAAGCCCCAGCGCGCAAGCAACGGGGCACAGCTCATTTTCGGGTATCTGCTTTACAAGATACTCAAGAACGAGACCGATATGTGCTTTGTAGAGCACCTCCGTGCCCTTCTCAAAGCCTGCACCCAGCACCTCGCGCGCGTAGCCCTTGGTGCTTTCCGAAAAAGAGCCTTTTCCTTCGTTCGCATACGCGCGGTACATTGCAAACGCTCTGAAAAGTCTTTCGTTAGTGATATCGTTATCGCGCACCCACGCATTCCAAAGCTCTGCAAGAGGGATCTCTTCGCTGCCAATGCATCTGAGTGCATGTGCGCTCGTGCCCAGCATCATCTCCCGCCCAAAGTCTTTATCGTACCAGGTAAGCGTTTTATTCGTGTCTATCAGCCTTGAAAGAGATGCAATATCCTCCGCCGCCCGGCGCGCGGACTTGCAATCTGCCCCAAAATCGAAAATCTTATTTCTCGTCTTCTCACCCTTGAGCATAGCGGGAATATCAGAATCGGGGAAATATGCGGCGAAGGCATCGGCGCATTTTCGGGTGTAATCCGCATCAAATTCATCAGGATCATATATGTCGCTCTCGTCGAAAAGTTTTGCTTTCGGTGTTTCCTTTTCCTTCCTTTCGGGAAGGAGCTTTTCGAGCAGCAGCTTCTCCTTCGAGCCGAGCTTTTCTCCGCAGAGCATAGCCTCAAGCCTCGGCATAAATTCGTCGGTGATATATTTTCTGGCTGGGTCTTTTGAAAGCTGTGCAAGGATATCAAGCCCGGCAAGCCTTATATCCTCCTTGATATTTCCTATAAGTCTTTCGATGCACGCACGCAGATTCTCGTCACTGCGGCGCATAAGCAATGCTATCGCGTTCATGCGGATATCGCCGCTCTTATAGCGAAAAAGCTCCTCTATACGCAGATATTCCTCGTCGGAGAGGACTATGCCCTTTACTATCGCTGCGGCGTGCATTCTCGTATATTCGGATTTATCCGCGAGCAGAGATATCAGCGTATCGCGCTGAGTTTGCGTTTTTGGCCTTGTCAGCACCGCTTCCATACAAGTAGTTCGAATATCCGAGTTGCATTCGGCTATTACGGAAGCCGCCTCGTCCCTCTTTTCGTTTGTGCCGAAAGCCGCCGCCATCATACATATATTTTCTGCAAAATTGCTCTGCTCTATCTTATCGTCATACCACGGGCAAAGAGTATAAACACGGCTCTTTGGCGCTATAGCGTACATCGACCACATAAGCGCGTAAAATTCCTCTGCCTCCGCTTCGCTTTCAAACCATTTGTTTATATTGGGGCTTTTGCCTTCACTGCGCCATACGTGGAGCGTATAACGCGCATCGGGCATAAAGCAAGGCAGCCACATTGCGGCAACGTCCATCTCCTCGGAGTAAGCCCTCAGCACTTTTTTTGCAAGCGTGTGCTTAATATCGCCCACATCGGTCGAACGCACGAAGTAACCCGCAGTTACAACCTGATGCTTCGTGCCCTGCGCGATAATTTTTTCTATTTCCTTTTCCGCCGACTCCACGCTGTGGAAAGCATAACTCCAGAGAGCTATATGTATCTTCAGAGCGTCAGAAGTTCCGAGGTACTCGCGCCTCTTATCCTCGGAGCATACGCTCTCTCTTATCAGCTCCGCACATTTGTCGCTTATGCGCTCAAGGCTGCGAGAGTCTTCCGCGCCAAGCCCTATCCACGTTGCGACCGCGCGCTTTACGGCGGAAAAACGAATAAGATTGTTTTCATCTATCACTTTCAAAATCGCGAGGAAACCCTCTTTCGTGCCACAATCCGCGTTTTCGCAGATGACCTGGCGAAGCCCCTCCTGAAGCCTTGCCGCAAGGAGAAGCTTGCCCAAAAGCTCGTGAAGCTCCGCATCGTGGCTGTAAAATACGCCTCTTATAAGCTGATAGGAAAGAAAGCTTTTGCCGTTTTCCTCCGTGATTATGGAAATAACCGCTTTCTTGGCTTCGGTATCTCCGTTATCTATGGCGTAAGCAAGCTCAAGCGACTCGTATGCCTGAACGTGCGGATTTTCGTCAAGGAAAGCGTTTGCCTCGTCAGACAGCTCACGTCTGAGTATCTTAGCTATCGGAACATCCATTACCCCCATGTGCGTAAATACACCGTGGATACTGTCGACTTGACTTCGCAAATACAGCAGGAGCATATCGGCGTACGGGGCATACGAATCTGAACGGAAGGAACGGCGTGAATAGCTTGTGCCGTACTGATAATCGCGCAGACTGTCGGCTATGCTCAGCACCATTTCTTTTCTTTCCACGGGAATGACTTTTTCAAAAAGCCATGCCATGCTTTTTTCCAAATATTCAGAAGGCTTCGCGCCTGCCGCCAAAGCATCGCGCAGGCCATTCTCTAATTTGTGTACCTTTGAATGGCCCGGATAGAGGAACATTTTCTCTTCATCCGTGAGCTTTTCAAGCATAACCTCTGCCTTTTTTCTTCTTTCCGAAACATATTTTTGCGAAAGCTCGCGCCTTCTGTGCTTTTCGTCAAAGCTGTTAGCCTTATCCATCTTCCCTCTCCTTTACCACATTCTGCCCGAAAGCATCGTAAGCCTTACAAATGTAAAAACATCGCCCTCGGTTATTTCAAGCTCCGAATCAAGCTCCGTTATTTCTTCGTTTCCCTTGAATACGCGCACAAGCCCGTCTGCCACGGCTTCTACCGCGGTTTCTATCGCTTTTGCTTCGTCTATCTCGTTTTCGTTGTAATGCACGCCGAAAGCGAACTTCCCAAGCTCGCGCATACCGTCAAACTGCTCATCGGTAAGCGGCGTAGGACTTTTCGCGCCATTTGCGCGCGCCTTATACGCCTCGATGCATGATTTTACCGCTTCTTCAATAAGCTCACGAAGCGTGTGAGGCACAGCCGCAAGCATAAACGGGCGCTCCTTCACCTTTTTTGCGATATTTCCCATATGCTTCATGGCAACGTATATCTGAATATCTTTATTATCCATATGAATCTCCATTATATAAAAAATAGCGTGCACAATACCGTAACGTTTTCAAACATTTATTTTATTGTACCATATTTTTATCATTATGTCAATTTGCAGGCAGTAACAATCGCTTCATAGATTAACGGTAATGAGGCATAACATTTTTTGATATTTCGGAAAGATTACACTTCATTACTCTATCCCCATATCCTTTTCACTCCCAAACTTTATCCCACCTCTTGACATATTCGTAGGT
>JAFTNI010000025.1 GCA_017451975.1 Clostridia bacterium | reverse complement strand
CGTCATCAGACGGTTAACATCTAACAGAGCTTTTTTCTAGCTTCTTTTACTTTTTTGAGTTTCAAAGTATATTAACGAGATTCTTTGTTTGACTTTGTCAATCAATCATAAATCTTTGTTGTTCAATTTTCAAGGACCGTTCGCACTGCCGTTTCCTCAACAGCGCTCCACTAGTATAGCACATGCTTTTCATTTTGTCAACACTTTTTTTGAAATTTTTTAAAAAATTTTTGGTTTTTTTTGAAAAATCGAATTTTTGCCGTTTTTGATATCTAAACAATGCAGAAACCGTACTTTTCAACCCCTTTTTCCTTGTTTTTTACTTTAAACTTTTTTACTTTTTCGATTTTTTTAGCCTTTTTTCTCTCTTTTTTCAAAAAAACTTTTTTGATTTTTTTGAAAAAATTCCTTTTTTGCCTATTGACAATCGATGAAAAAATGAGAAAATGCACCCCAAAAACGAAGTGCATTTTTTGATTTTTTACCATTCGCGCCATTCTTCGGTAACGTCGTCGTACTCTTCTTCAAGACCGCATTCAACAGCAGCATCCTGAATTATTTCGCAGATTGCTTCCCTTTCAACGGTTTCGATAAGCATGTCGTCTGTATTTGCGTTGAGCTCGTTGAGCGCAACGATAACATTTTCAACCTCTGCCATGATGTCTTCATCCGTAGGGTCTTCCAGCTCGTCGAGTGCATCGATATAATCAAAAAGAATTTCCTTGCATTCCTCAACGTCATCTTCCGTGTAACCGGCATCAACGCCGTCTTCCTCGCAATCGCGCATAAAAGAAATCATTTCTTCCGCAACGCCTGTAATAATTTTTTCTCTATATTTAAGAATGTTCATTTTCGCATCTCCCTTCTTAGGATTAATATATAATATATGGATATTATATTATGCGCATATATCTATGTCAATAACTTTTTAAGAAAAATTATTACAAAAATAACCATTTAATACAAGAAAAATTTGAATATTTCCTTTGCCCACGAAAACCACGGCGGTACAAGCTCGTCAAGAAGCGCGCAAATATGCCCCGTATCTGCCGCATCGAGCGCGCAAACGGCCGAATATTCGCTTCCCTCCGCCAAAGATTCGCCTATAGCAATCATAGCATACGCGTAGTCGCCCATGGCTATGTATTCACCCGCGGCAAGCGCACCCGCGGAAAACATGCCAACAGAAAGCGCGCCGAGCGAAATTATGCCCACGCTTATTGCACCTACCGCAAAAACACCCAGAGCCAGTGTGGCAACGGCAAGCAGCCCCACCGCCAGAACGCCAAACGAAATAGCCCCAAGAGAAAGAAGCCCTATTGAAAGCACACCAAGTGAAAGCAGGCCGAGTGAGAAAACGCCTCGCGCCATAAGTCCAAGGGCAAAAACGCCCTTTGCCTTAACCCCCACGGCAAAAAAGCCGCGCGCATCGCGCCCTATATGGTAAAGCGGCATGCCCATAACGGTTTTTTCGCTTTTGCGCTCGCGAAAGATTTTTTTAATATCAAAGGAAGGCGCTTTTTCGCTTGAGGGCGTGCCCTCTTTTTCCGTCGCCCCCTCATTCAAAAGATAATCTACAGAGCATTCAAACATTTTGCTTATTTTTATCAGCTTTTCCGTTTCGGGGTATGCAATATCACTTTCCCATTTGCTTACAGACTGACGGGAAACACCGAGAATATCGGCAAGCTGCTCTTGCGTGTAATTACGCTCCCTGCGAAGATTTGACAGTTTTTCGCCAAACGTCATAAAATCACCTCATTAAAAAATTTCAACGCCGCGTTATGATTAAATAATAGCAGAAAAGCGGCGGAAAATCCACCGTTTTTGCCGTTCTTTATGTAAACTTTCGGTTGCGTTTCGTTATTTTGTATTGAATGTGTATAAAATCCAAAACGGCAGAGTTGCCTCTGCCGTTTCGTTTATCTCTTTATTACCGTGAGCTTATATTCGTTTCTGCTCAGTGTAACGCCGCGCACTTCCATATTATACGCCATGGCAAGCGTGCCGCCCGCCATAGAAACCGTGTTTGAAAGCGTTTTCGTAACCATGCAGAAATCGAGCGATATTCCGCCCTGCATCGCATAATTGCAGTTGCAGCGCCCGCCCGCGAAAAACGTGCAAGCCATATTGACCTCGCCGTGGCGCACCATAGAAACCTTGCCGGGGGCATTTTTGCCGAAAACAAGCTTCGTATGCGTAACACCGCCGTCGTCGCCTATGCGCTCGTCGTATTCGATGGAAAATTCATCGCCGTTTTCCGTAAGCACCGCTTCGCACAAAATGTTCATGGTCATGGGTTCCGAATCAAATGAAACGTCGCCCTCGAACTGCTTTGCGGAAATGCCTATTTTTACTTTTTTAACCAACATATTACCTTATATTATTTCGTGATAAGGCTTTCGCACCACATTTCGGGCGCTTCGTAGCCGAGAAGCTCTACCGTTGTAGCCGCTACGTTTGCAAGGCCGAACGCGCCTTCCTTCTTCACCGTGTATTTGTCTGCCGTGAAGTTATCGTAGAT
Source organism: Clostridia bacterium (assembly GCA_017451975.1). Taxonomy (GTDB): domain Bacteria; phylum Bacillota; class Clostridia; order Oscillospirales; family CAG-272; genus UMGS731. Next base: position 13,943 of record JAFTNI010000025.1, on the reverse strand, counting down.
AATGCAAGGAACGGGGTTGAGCGTGTGGCTTGTTTTTGCCTTATAAGAACCGTCTTTGTTTGTTTTTGCGTTGCCTTTTTTGTCAACTTCATACATTTCGTCTGCGTTGCCGTGGTCTGCCGTGATGATAGCAACACCCTTTGCTGCGTCTACAGCAGTAAGAATTCTTGCAAGCTGAATGTCGAGCGCTTCCATGGAAACGATTGTAGCAAGGTAGTTGCCAGTGTGGCCAACCATATCGCCGTTGGGGAAGTTAGCGCGGATATACTGATATTTGCCGCTCTTGATAGCGTCGATAACAGCATCTGCAACAAGTGCGCACTGCATCCAGGGTCTCTGTTCGAAAGGAACAACATCGGAGGGGATTTCAAGGTAAGTTTCCGTAGCGTCGTCGAACTTACCGCTTCTGTTACCGTTCCAGAAGTAAGTTACGTGGCCGTATTTCTGTGTTTCGGAAACTGCAAACTGTGTTACGCCCGTGCCTGCGAGGTATTCGCCCATCGTGTTTGTGATAGCGGGGGGAGCAACGAGGTAACGGGAAGGAATGTGAAGGTCGCCGTCATATTCAAGCATACCTGCGTAAACAACCTTGGGGGAGCGAACCTTATTGAATTTATCAAATTCGATGCCGCTATCGAAGGCTTTGGAAATTTCTATAGCGCGGTCGCCGCGGAAGTTGTAGAAAACAACGCTGTCGCCATCTTCAATAGTGCCAACGGGAGCGCCGTCTTTAGCGATAACGAACGCAGGGAGGTCCTGGTCGATAACGCCTGTTTCAGCGCGGTAGGTTGTGATAGCTTCTTCGGCAGATGCAAAAACTCTGCCTTCGCCGAGAACGTGAGTTTTCCAGCCTTCTTCAACCATTTTCCAGTTAGCTTCGTATCTGTCCATAGTGATCTGCATTCTGCCGCCGCCCGATGCAATGCAAACGTCGAAAGCATCGTCGCGAAGGTCTGCAAGAAATGCTTCGAAAGGAAGAACGTAATCGAGCGCGGATGTTTCGCCAACGTCACGTCCGTCGAGAAGAATGTGAACGCGAACCTTTGCCACGCCGTCAACCTTCGCGCGTTTAATCATTTCGCGGAGGTGGTTGATGTGGGAGTGAACGTTACCGTCGGAGAAAAGACCGATGAAATGGAGCGTGGAAGCGTTATCTTTCGCGTTCTGTGCGAGCGCTTTCCATGTTTCGCCCTCGAAAATTTTGCCGGATTCGATAGATTCCGTAACAAGCTTTGCGCCCTGAGCGAAAACCTGGCCGGAGCCGAGCGCGTTATGGCCAACCTCAGAGTTACCCATATCGTCGTCGCTCATAAGACCAACTGCCTTACCGTGAGCCTGAAGCTTAACCCAAGGGTATTTTGCCATAAGCATATCGAGCGTGGGTGTATATGCGTTTTTAACCGCGTTGCCCGCGCCGTCGGGTGCAATACCAACGCCGTCCATAACTATAGTAACAACGGGGCCCTGCACGCCTACTTTGTTTGTGAGTTCTTTAAGTTCCATATTTTTTCAATCCTTTCAAATAGAATAGATTTGATTTGTATTTACTCCTTTAGTATATCATATATTTTTTCAAAAATCTATAGGAATTTTATAAAAACATTAAAATAGACGGGAATTATGCGGTACGGAGAATCCGCAACCTACGGTGTGGCGAAAATTTCAACTATGTGCGTAGGGGCGAACCCTCTTTTTCAACTACAGTCATAATGATTCATTCCCAAACGGTAGGCGTAAAAAAATACGTCTTCCAAAACCGCGCCTTCATATATTTCTATGTTTTCATTCAAAAAATCGAGCAATTTTTGCTGTTCCGGTGAAAGTGAAGCCTTCAGTTTTCTTTTCGTATCGCAAAGAAACTCGCTATAAATTATTTTTGTATTCTTTGTAATAGCTTCTTCGTATATATCATCAAGATGTTCGATAAATATTTTTTCAAGTTCATCATCTGTAATATATTTTTTCATTTCTAAATCTCCTAATCTTCTTAATATTTTTAGGATATCACCATTACGCTCAAAAGTCAACGACTTGTCGTTAATCTTTTCATTTTAAAATGGGTATCATTAAAATATATAAATACTTACGGAGGTTAGGAACTGTGACATTGGAAGAAGCTACCATAAAAAGAATCTTGGATTTATGCAAAGAAAACAATATCACAATAAATAAACTCGCCACAATAAGCGGTATAACGCAATCTACACTCAACAGTATTGTTAATGCCGAAACGAAAACGACAACCACTTCTACCATCAAGAAAATCTGCGACGGTCTTGATATAACCATAGTAGATTTTTTCAATACGGAAGATTTTCTCAATTTAGAGCAAGAATTAAAATAACAGGTGCAAACGCGCCTGTTTTTTATTTGTACGATTTTTTCGGGAGGAGAACCCGCAACCTACGGTGGTGTGAGAATTTCGGCGTGTTCGTAGGGGCGAACTGTGTTCGCCCGTTTCCAAAGGCTTCCCCTGGCATAAGCGTTAGGGGAAGCTGGCACGCATAAGCGTGACTGATGAGGTATACCATCGCTTTTAAATTAAAATTTTCACTCTTACAATAATAACGAAAGAACACCTCATCCACCGCAAACCGAGAACCCCAAACGATGCTTCGCATCATTTGAGGCCCCCGTGCGGTCCCCCTTCCCCTAATAAAAGGGGAAGGCTTGGTGCCACCTCCGCGGTCATCTTGAGCGAAGCCGAAACCCGTAGGCGAGCGTTCACGCTCGGATCTCGCGGCGGTATGCGGTTCAATTTTATAATAACCTAAAAACCGTGGTTATGCTGGAAATTTCACCGCTTTCTGAAGCTTTTTCTCTCAAAGACAAAAAATCCCCCCACGTTACATAAAATTTACAACATATTTATTATATATAACATTGATTTTTCTGCAAAAAAGTGGTAAAATAACTGTGTATATAATTTTTTATCTCATTTAGCGCCTTTTGGGCGCGGAAAGGACGGAAAAATGTCCAAATACAGAAGAACAAGAATTAACGACGAGGTGACACGCGTCGTTGCCGAAGCGCTCCGCACGGTGAAGGACCCGCGCGTTGCGAACGCCATGATAACGATAACGAAAGCAGACGTTTCTGGCGACCTTAAATTTGCAAAAATTTATTTTTCCGTTTTCGGCACGGAGGAAGGAAACGTAAAAGAAATAAAAACGGGGCTTTACAGCGCCGCGGGCTACTTGCGTTCTTACATTGCGCGCGAGCTCAACCTGCGCATAACGCCAGAGCTTAGCTTCGAGCACGATAAGGGCATGGAACACGGCGCGGATATTATGCGCTTGCTTCGCAAAATAGAAACCGAAAGCGATGCCCAGGAGCCTTCCGCGGAAACGGAGGGCGGGGATGAATAATATCACTATACAAGGCATATGCAAATTTCTTTTGCAGAGGGATAATTTCCTCGTTTTCATGCACGAAACGCCCGATGCCGATGCAGTTGGCTCGTGCTTCTCGCTCGTGTACACGCTCCGCAAGCTCGGCAAAACGGCTTACGTCGCTTGCTGCGATAAAGTTCCCGCCTCGCTCGCATTTATGACAGACGGCGAACGCGATTTCGGCATAGACGACCTCCCCGAGGGCTTCAAGCCCGAATATTTGCTCAGCGCAGATGTTGCCTCACCCGGTCAGTTTGGCGCTTTGCGCGAATATGCAAAAAAAGTAACGCTCGCGCTCGACCACCACGCAACGCACGACCGCTTTGCTACGTACCTTTACGTTGAGCCGAAGGCGGGCGCTTGCGCGGAAATAGTTTACAGAATTATAAATAACCTGCTTTCGGGCAACATTCCCGAAAAAACGGCTTCCCTGCTCTACGCAGGTCTGGCGGCAGACACAGGCGGCTTCCGCTACGCCAACACAAGCCCCGCAACCCACAAGGTGGCGGCAAAGCTTATAGAGCACGGCGCAAACCACGCGCAAATTTGCCGCAACCTTTTTGAATGCAAGAGCAAAAGCGCGCTGGCGGCGGAATCCTTCGCCATGGAGCACGTTAAGTACCTTTGCGGCGGTAAAATATCCTACGTTAAAATCACGCTTGCCGATAAGGCGGCGCGCGGCTTTGCCGACGAAGATACATACGACGTTATCAACGCCATTCGCCGCGCAGACGGTGTAAAAATCGCGCTTTTCGCGCGCGAAAAGGACGATGGCTCCTATAAAATTTCCACGCGCAGCTCCTGCGAAATAGACGTGGCAAAAATATGCGGCATTTTCGGCGGCGGCGGTCACTCCGGCGCGGCGGGCTGCAGTGTAGCGGCGGGCGAGGTAGATGCGGCTATAGAGCGCATTATAAAGGAATGTGGATTTGATGACTGAAAGAGAAATATGCGGCGTTTTGCCCGTGAATAAACCCGCGGGCATGACCTCGCACGACATTGTTTTTAAAATACGCAAGCTTTACGGCACAAAAAAGGTGGGCCACACGGGCACACTGGACCCAGATGCAACGGGCTTGCTCATAGTGCTTATAGGCAGAGCCGCAAAGGCGGCGGAGTACGTAACCGCGGGCAAAAAGGTTTACCGCGCGGGGCTTCGCCTGGGGCTTACCACCGATACGGAGGATACCACGGGCAAAACGCTAACCACCTGCGACGATATCCCCGCGAAAGCGGAGGTGCTTGAAGCGATAGCATCCTTCAAGGGCGAAAGCTTGCAGGTGCCGCCGATGTACTCGGCTCTTAAAGTTAATGGGCAGAAGCTTTGCGACCTTGCGCGCAAGGGCATAACCGTGGAGCGCGAGGCGCGCCCCATCACCGTTTACTCTATTTCCGCAGAAGGCGACGGCAGAGATTATACAATGGAGGTTGCTTGCTCTGCGGGCACGTATATACGCACGCTCTGCGCCGATATCGGCGCGAAGCTTGGTTGCGGCGGCGCCATGAGCTCACTTTTCCGCACGGAAACGGGCGGCTTTGAGGTTTCTTCGGCGCATACGCTCGAGGAAATAGAGGCTCTTACGCAAGACGGGCGCGATGCGCTGCTTATACCCACGGAAAAGCTTTTTTCCGAGCTTCCCGAGGTAAAGCTCCCTGCTTTTTACGAGCGCCTTGCGAAAAATGGCGCGGAAATTTACCAAAAGAAAATAGGCACTTGCCACCCCACGGGCGCGCTTTTGCGCGTTTACGGCGGCACGGGCTTCTTCGGTATAGGCTCCGTTCGCGAATACGAGGGCGGAAGCGCTATAAAAATAGTAAAATTTCTTTAAAAACAAGGAATAAATTATGAAAACAGCAAAAATAATTGCGCTTATTCTGGCGCTTATAACGTGCCTTTCGCTAGTTTCGTGCAAACGGCGCGAGGGCGAAGAAAGCCGCGGGCTCGAAATGGCGCTTTCCGAAAGCGGCGAATATTACACCGTTACGGGCATTGGCAAATGCAAGGATTACGACGTGCTTATTCCGCGCGAATATAAGGGCTTGCCCGTTTCCGCGATAGGCGAGCGCGCCTTCTCAGGCACTAAGGTTACGCGCGTAACTCTTACGGAAAACGTATTTTTCATAGCAGAAAACGCTTTTGAAGATTGCGCAAACATCACCTATAACGAGCTTGGCGGTATTTATTACATAGGCACAGAGAAAAACCCCGCCTACGCGGTTATTAAGGTAAACGAAAACTCCAAAGATACGTTTTTGCTTCACAAAGATACAAAAATACTTGCAGACTGTGCGCTGTACGATTGCGATATAAATTCGCTTTCGTTGCCCTCGGGCATTACGCACATCGGCAAAAACGCGCTTTACTCCTGCGGTTCGCTCGAAAGCATTGCTCTTCCCGAAGGGCTTCGTTATATAGGCAGCGAGGCTTTCGGCAACTGCCTTATGCTTTCGGAAATAACTTTGCCCGCAAGCCTCGAGCACATGGGCAGCTCCGCTTTTATGTACTGCACAAAGCTTAAAAAAATAACCTTCGCGGGCACGGAAGCCGAGTGGCAAAGTGTACGTTCGGAGGGTTGGAGCAGATATTTCGACGGCGCGGAAATATCATTTGCAAAATAATTTCAAACGGAAGGTGAAAGCCTTCCGTTTTATAATGTCGGAAAAAGTAATCTGAGCCTCCCGCCCGAGGGAGGCTTCTTGTCGCTTCATTTTTATAATCTCAATTTTTCTACCGTCGGTTGAATGATTAGAAATCTATCTAATCGCTATTGACAAAAAGTGATTAGATGCTTATAATATAAGTGTAAGCCGGTTACATAAAAAACAAGGAATCAAGGAGAAGAATATGAAAATCACAAACGACAGCAAGTTTTATACGCTTGCATACGATGCAATGAAAAAAGAGGCAGAACGACTCGAAGCCTTTTGCGAAAACCTCGATAAAAACCCGGAGCTTAAAAATGCACAGATTGCCGAATACAAATGCGCGAAATACCGCTATGCGGGAGTTTCTGTTTTGCACTCCGTATTTTTTAACAATCAACAATGCAGAAAGATACACGACCTTGGCTACAGCAACTACCTGCTTCAGTATTTCAGCGAAGCCCTTAAAAGCCGCGAGGATTATTTTGCGCTCTACTGCTCCGCGCCCGAGGGCGAAAAGCCCGATTATGCACTTTATTACGGCATACTCGCCTTTGCCGAAAAGCAGATGGCAGAGCTTGAAGAAAAAATGCCGCGTGCAAACGATTGGGAAAGAATAGAGCTTACGGAAAGGCTAGGCGGTTGGTGCTTCGGCGCGGAATGCCTGCACGAAGCATGGGAAAAGAGGTGCGAATAAATATGGAAGAAAAGCTACAGCTTCTGAAGCTTATTGCCGACGAAACCCGCATTGAAATACTGAATATTTTAATGCGAGAGGATTCCTACGTGGAAAAAATAGCGTGCGAGCTTTCACTCACGCCCGCCACCATTTGCTATCATCTGAAAAAAATGGAGGCAGCGGGAGTGGTAAACAGCGCCCGTTCACAGTTTTACATAATTTACTCGCTGAACAAAGAAATTTTTTCCCAAACACTCGGCGATATAATCAAAAAAGACGATACTGCGAATATAGATGAAAAATACAAAAAAGAAGTGCTTGCTCACTTTTTCAAATATGGCAAGCTTACGCAAATCCCCACTCAAAGGAAAAAGCGCGAAATCGTGCTCGCGGAAATCGCAAAGTCGTTTGAAAAAGGCGTAGCTTACGGAGAAAAGGAAGTTAACGAAATCATTCACCGATTCCACGAGGACCACTGTACTATTCGCCGCGAAATGATAGCCGCAGGCATAATGGAGCGCGAAAGGGAAACTTACAGGCTTATTTGAGGTAGTAAATTATGAAAAAAATCGTAATTCCCGAAAAAGTGAAAAGCTACAGAAAAGAAAACCGCCTTACGCAAGAGGAGTTCGGTAGCCTATTGGGCGTTTCCGCGCAAGCAGTTTCAAAATGGGAAAAAGGCATTTGTTACCCCGACATCACGTTTTTGCCCGAACTTGCCGCAACGCTCGGCTGTTTTATAGACGATTTTTTCGTAGGCTAAAAAAGACCGTAAAGCGGTCTTTTTTTACGCATTCGTTTTTTTCTCGCCTCTGCACCAAAGCATAGAAAAAGCAAAAGCCGCGCACGGGAAAATTACGTTTGCAAAAACCGCCGCCGTTTTTAAAGCTTCGCCAAAAGCCCCTGTGCATAGCGCCACTGCCGCGAAAATCGCCGCCGCGGCAAGCATGGAGCGCGCTTTTCCCTGCCCGTTTTCCGCTTCGGGCAAGCCCGCAATGTCGCAAAGCGCAAGTGTATGGGCGAATATGCGCGAAAGCGCGGCAAACCAAAGGAGGAAGGAAAACATTATGTTTCCCACTTCCGTCAAGCGAAAAAATGCGTAAACCACAAGCGATGCCGCGGCGGCGCATACGCCAGCGGCAAGCGCAGATGGTCGGAACGAGCTGTTTTTTGCATATACGCTCATTTTCCCGCTTTCTTCCCCGGCACATCGCAGGTAAAGCGAAAAAACCACGGGAACAGAGCCGATAATATCAAAGCCCGCAAAAAGTAAATCACCACCCAAGGAAAAGGAAATCCCCTCGCCCTCACCGCCGATAAGCGAAACAAGCACGGCAAAAAACAAGGGAAAAACGCAAACCTCGGCAAAGCGCGCAGGCGCGGAAAATCCCTTTGCCACAGAGAATATGGCGAGCAAAATGCAGGCAAGCAAAACCGCCTTGCGTGCGCCGCCCGAGTAAAACGCCCCCACCTCTGCCGAAAAAGAAAAAAGCGTGCTTATAAGCGAATAAGAAGTGAGCGCAGCCGAAATATAGCGCACGGGCAAGCCAAGCGCGCCGAAAGCCGAGGCGTAAAACCCTCTTGCAGAAGAAAAATTTTCGCAAAGCACGCACGCAATAACGCAGGCGCAAGCGCAGAAAAGCGCGGCAAAAAGCGCCGCGGCGGATCTGCCGCCTGCATATAGCATCATTCCCGAAAGCAAATAGAGGAGCACAAAGCAGAAAACCTGAACGGGTGAAATAAGATATTTTCTTTCTGCCATATCAAGCCTTCCCTTCCGTGCGCACGGTGTTTTTGCCCGAAACAGAGGGCGGCACCTTTTTCATTTTCCAAATAGGAGCCATATAAAGAAAATCGCGCAGGCCCTCTGCCGAAAGCGGTGCAAAGGGCGAAAAATACGGCACGCCGAAGGAGCTTTTGCCCGCGCCCAGCAAAAGCGCGGCAGCGCACACAAAAAAGAATCCGAAAAGCCCAAAGAACCCGCCCACAAGTATCAGCAAGAAACGGAAAATCGCATTAGGATTCATATACGGCGCGCAAATAAAATTGCAAACAGCCGAAAAAGCCACTATTATCAGCACGAACGGCGAAATTATGCCCGCGCTCACAGCGCTTTCGCCCAGTATAAGCGAGCCGACCACGCCGACGGCGCTACCAACCGCCTTTGGCATACGCAAGCCAACCTCGCGCAATATTTCAAAAATCAGAAAAGCCGTTATAATTTCCCAGGTGAGCGAAACCGTCATATCCTTGCGCGTTTCCGCCATAAAAGCAACCATTTCGCCGGGCAGAAACCCCATATGATGCTCTGTAAGCGCAAGAAAAAGCCCGGGTAAAAATACAGCAAGTATAACCGCTGCAAAGCGCAAGCTTCGCACAAACGTGGCAAAAAACGGGCTTTTCGCATAATCCTCCGAAACCTGTAAGCCCTCGCAAAAAATATACGGCACCGTAAGCACCACTGGCGAACCGTCTACAAGCACGGCAATTCTGCCCTCCAGTATTTTCGCCGCCACCTTATCCGGGCGCTCGGAGTTGCCGACCGTTGGGTAAAGCGCGTGCCTGCCATCTTGAATGTACATTTCCACACTTCCCGAATCTATGAGTGCATCCGCGCGTATATCGGCAAGCCGCTGCTTCAAAAGCGACAGCGCCTCGCGGTTCACAAGCTCGGAAATGTACATGAGAATTACTTCTGTTTTTGTAAGAGTGCCAAGTGTAAGCTTCTCGCTTTTCAGCCTTTCGCTTTTTATGCGCCGCCGCAGAAGCACGGCGTTGCCCGCCGCACTTTCGTTGAAGCCGTCGTGCGGGCCACGCACCACGTTTTCCGTTTCGGGCTCGGTATTTGCCCTGCCCTCGTCGTTTTTCACAGCGCATATATAACCGAAAATATCGGGCGGCATATCAGGGAAAACTATAAGCGCGTTCCCCTCCAGCACGGCGTTTTTCGCCGCCTCAAAGCCGAGCGCCACAGAAAAGCCTCCGCCCGTTACTATATCCTCAAGCGGAAAGCCCGCGCCGCCGCGAAGGTACGCCGCCGAAATGGGCTCTATTACAAATTTATTCAGCAAATCCTTCGAGGCGTGTCCTATTATATATAATATGAAAAAATCCCGCCCGCCAAAGGAAAGCCTGCGCGCGCAGAAATCGCTCATGGCGGCAAACTCGCCCATAAGATTTCCGCGCAAGCGCTCAAATTCCTCTTTTTCCAAAATCATCACCGTTCCCTATAAAATATTTTATATTTAGTATTATCAGCAAAAAAAAATTTATTCTTTTTCAACTTTTTTCGCAAAAGGTATTGAAATTTTCCTTTTAAGGTGATATAATACTCACGTTGTATATTAAAATAAACAAACGAAGCGGTCCGCTGCTATGCTCGCATGAACGTTTCGGCATTACATTTTAGGAGGAAACCAAAATGGATAACAAAATCACAGCTTTTGTTAACGAGCAGCTCAAAACAGAATTGCCCAAGTTTGAAATCGGCGACACAGTTGAGATTCAGAACAGAATCAAAGAAGGCAACAAGGAAAGAATTCAGCTTTTCACAGGCCTTGTAATCGCTAAGAAAAACGGCGGCATTTCCGAAACTTTCACAGTAAGAAAAATCTCTTACGGTGTAGGCGTTGAAAAAACTTTCCCCATCCACAGCCCCAACGTTGTAGGCGTTAAGGTTGTTCGTAAAGGTAAAGTTCGCCGCGCGAAGCTCTACTATGTTCGTGACAAAATCGGCAAAGACGCACAGGTTAAAGAACTTATCTAAGTTTTTACGCAAAGTGAAACAGACCCCTTTCGGGGTCTGTTTTGCGTTTAGTCACGGGCTTTTTCTCTTTGTGAGGAAAAGAGGGATATCAGGAGCTGTAATGCGGATTATTGTAATAAGCATTGAAGCTCCGCGCCGCCGCATCCCACGTGCGTTTATCCAGCACGCCCGTTTCGTCAAGCCCGTGGTAGCCCTGAAACCGCTTCAGTGCCACCACGGTTTTTTCATCGTTTTCGCCCGTTATTTCTATTTCCTCAAAATCGTCGTAGATGACCGAAAGCGCCGAAAGTATAAGCTGAATGAGCGTTATTATATCGCTCCTTTCGCCGCTTTTCGAGGTATATGAGGGCGATGGAAAAGGGTATATCGGCTCGCCCTGCGACACGGCGTAAATGCTTTCCTTATATTTTTCAAAAATTTTATCCCACGTGGCTTTATCCACCTCTCCCGTGGGCGCAAGCCCGTTTTGCCCCTGAAAATATCGCACTGCCTCGCGCGTGTCCGCGCCGTAAATGCCGTCTGCATTCACAATCGGTATTTCACCCGTTATCCGTGCTATTTTGCGCAGCATGTATTGGAGCTCATAGACTTCCTTCGTTGGCTCTGCCATAATATTCCCTCCGTTATGAAATTACGTCGCCCGGGTACTGAAAATCCGAGCGTGTTTTGCCGTTTTCTATCTCGTTGTATTTTTCCGCGAGCAAAAGCCAAGTTACGGGGCCCACTACCCCGCTTTGCGGCACGGCAAAAAGCCCCTGGAAAATGCGCACGGCGTTTTGCGTGGCTGTGTCATAAACCCCGCTTTGCGGCGGCACGGGCACTTCCGTATAAACCGCCGCTATTGCGGCAAGAAATTCCTGCACGCGCGAAACGTCCTCGCCCTCAGAGCCGAGCGTTATAAGCGCGCCCGGGAAAAGCTCGGCGGAAATGCCCGCCTCCACAGAGGCAATATTACCTCTGTAAACGCTTGCGAGCCTGTTCCACGTTTCTTCGTCTGCTTCGCCTGTTTCGGCAAGGCCGTATTCACGCTGAAAAGAGGCGATGCTCGCCTGTGTTGCCGCATCGAAAACGCCGCTGAAGGGCGGCGCCTCCACGCGCGGGTTGAAATATGCCACCACGGCAAGGAAATATTGCACCACGCTCACCTCAATCCCCGTGCTGCCAAGCGCAAGTGTGCCCGGAAATTGCTTTTCAACCTCGGAAAGCGTAAGCCCCTCGCTTTCAAGCTCGTTGAGCTTCTTTACTGCGTTGTATATAGACTGTATTCTGTACCATGTAGCTTTGCCGACGATGCCGTCTGCCGTAAGGCCGAAAATGCGTTGAAACTCCAGAACGGCGTTTTCAGTTTCCGTGCCGAAAATGCCGTCGGCAGCGGAAATTTTCGGTATTGCCGGGTAATTTGCGGAAATGCGGTTAAGTCGCGTTTGAACCGTGCGCACGTCGTTGCCCGCCGAGCCCAGCCTAAGCGACACGCCAGGGTAGCTTGCCGCAATATTTTCCACAGGTGCATCCTGAATTATATTTATATTGTCGCCGTAATAATACCGCAAAATATCATACGGTATATACCCCTGCTCGGCAAGGTCTACCGTGCCCCACTGCGAAAGCCCGGGGCAGGTGGTGCGCACGCCGTCGCAATAAAGCGCATAAAGCGGCTCTATAAAACCCTGGCGCGCAATGTAATCATTAAAAATCTCGTCAACTATTTCGCTTATATTATCAAAAATGTCGCGCCCGTAAACAAAGCTCTGGTCTATCGACGTCGAGTTCGTTATGTCGAAATCATAACCGCGGGAACGGTAAAATTCCGTATAAATTCGGTTGAGCGCAAATGATATCTGTGCGTAAATGTTGGCGCGCAGTGCGTTTTCGGGCCATGTTGGGTAAATTTCGCTCGATGCCACGTTTTTGATGTAATCAACAAAGTTTACCGTCACGTTCTGGGCGGCTGCATCGGGCGCGCCCAGGTGAACGGTTATGCTCTCTGGTATAACGGGAAGCTCTGCCATTTTTACCCCCTAAAGGTTCGGCGCCGCCCCGCCGTTATTTATTATAATATTGGAGGACGGGTATTTTTCGCTGCCGACAGTATCGGGAAGCGGAAGCATATTAACGGGCAGTAGCGAGGTCGTGTCGGGGTACACCTGCACGTCGCGCGTTACAACGGTATAATAATCTCTGTGTGAAACCTCTATGTCATAGAGCGAATACGGCACACCGCCGCCCGGGGTCAGAGAAGCCGAGCGCGGCGGCGTTTCAAGCGAAATTATCTGTGTTTTTCCGCTTTCGTCCGTTTCAAGCACGGCAACGGTATAGCTTTCGCCGCCCGCGCGTTTACCTCGCACAAAAACGAGCGCCCCCTCAACGGGAAAAGCAGAGCCGGCGGAAAAAGCGCGGACACCAAACCTGCCATACGATTTTTCTGGATTCTGATAGTTCATTGTATTACCTCCGTAATAAGATTAATACATTATATGAAAAAGGGGGCTTTATGTGATTTTTGGCAAAAAGAAAAGCGCGGACTTTCGTCCGCGCTTGTTTTTAAATAACTTTTGAAAGGAATTCTTTGAGTCTGGGGTGCTTGGGGTTATCGAAGAATTCCGCAGGGGGAGCGCTTTCAGCAATCTTACCGTCGGAAACGAAGATCATTCTCGTAGCAACCTCGCGGGCAAAGCCCATTTCGTGCGTAACGATAACCATCGTCATACCTTCGTTTGCAAGCTGCTTGATAAGCTCCAGAACCTCGCCAACCATTTCGGGGTCAAGCGCACTCGTAGGCTCGTCAAAGAGCATTACCTTCGGGTCCATTGCAAGCGCACGGATAATCGCGATACGCTGCTTCTGACCGCCGGAAAGCTTGGAGGGGTATTCGTCCTTTTTATCGAGCAAGCCGATGCGTTCGAGAAGTTCTACCGCCTTCTTTTCAGCTTCCTCTTTGGATTTGAGCTTGAGCTGAACGGGTGCGAGCGTGAGGTTTTCCATAACCGTAAGGTTATTGAAAAGGTTAAAATGCTGGAACACCATGCCCATTTCGCGGCGAGCAACATTTATATCAAACATTTCCTTTTCAATATTTTTGAGAAGTGTTTTGTATTCCTTGCCCTCGCGTTCTTTAAGAAGGTCGTCTTCTCTTATAATCTTGATAATATCTTCATCTTTCGCGCCGGGAGTAACTTTTTTAAGCTCGCTGAAAGTATTGGAAGCCTTTATAACATCGTTGTGGAGGTACGGGTCGGGCAAGGTTACAAGCTTGTCTTCAAGCCAAACCTCGCCGTGTGTGGGAACCTCAAGAAGGTTCATGCAACGGAGAAGAGTGGATTTACCGCTACCGGAGGGACCGATAATGCAAACACGTTCGCCTGCCTTTATATCGCAGCTTACACCGCGAAGAACGGAAATTTCACCGGTTTTTTTATCTTTTTTGTTGCCGAAAGTTTTGTAAATATTTTTAACGCTTATCACT
>JAFTNI010000255.1 GCA_017451975.1 Clostridia bacterium | reverse complement strand
TCGCCTTTTTGCTTTTCCTCTGTTATGGGCATTTTTGACCTCCGTGAAAAAAGTTATGTATTATCTTCGCCCGAGGAAAGTTTTTTTGTAAGCGTCACACGAGTTCCTTTGCCTATTTGAGATTTTACGTCGAGTTTGTCCGAAAAGCTTTCCATAATGGAAAAGCCCATGCCGCACCTATCCTCGTCGGGAAGTGTGGTGAAAAGCGGCTTGCGCGCCTCTTTTACATTTGGTATGCCGCAGCCCTTATCTGCTATTATCATGCGAAAGGTTCTGTTATCGTACACGCGCAGTGTGAGCTGAATTTTGCCTACCTCCTTTCTGTATGCGTGCACGATGCAGTTTGTAACCGCTTCGGAAACGGCACAGCGCAGGTCTGCCAGCTCCTCTACATCGGGGTCAAGCGGCAGAAGAAAGCCCGAAACTATGCTTCTGGCAAGGCTTTCGTTTTGCGAAAGCGAAAGAAACGTGCATTTTATTTCATTTACTTGCTTCATATTTTGTTCTCCTTATCGTGTGTGATTTTAATAAACTTGTCCGCGCCCGCCATGCGGAAGATTTTTTCCGTGCGCTTCGACGGGTTTTTGATTATGACCTCTGTGCCAAGCTCCCGTGCTTTTGTATACCTGCCGAGAATCAGCCCAAGCCCCGAGCTATCCATAAAATTGACCTCGGAAAGCTCGAAAACAAGCGCTTCGGGCCGCTTGACAAAAAGCATTTCGTCGATTTTTTCGCGCACCGCGGCGGCGCTGTGGTGGTCTATTTCGCTTTTTAACTTCGCGGTGAGAACGTCATCGCGAAAGAAAAGTTCAAGGTTTTCCATTTAAACTCCTCCAAAAATAAAAAATGGTATCCTTGTTTAAGGATACCATTTTTTTTTTAAAAATATTGTCGCATCTTGCGCTCGTGGAAAATTATTTATTTTCTTCCGTTTCGCGGCGCTCAGCCTCGCGCTTTGCGCGTTTTTTCTTTTTGGAAATAACTATAGGGGGGATTACAACTCCTGCAATTATAAGCACGGGGAGCATCCATATTACCGCAACGAATAAATCCTGGCAGAAAAACCAGAAGTTTTCGAATGTGCCCAAAAAAGCTTCTGCAATACGCGCGCCGAAGGTGGGCTCTTCTTCTACTATTTCGGTATATTCCGCAACCTCATCGAGCGTTACGTAAACGAAGGAAAGGGCAACGCTTTTATCGTAAAGCTGAATTTGCTTGTTTATGTTGTTTATCTGCGTGCGAATAGACGTAAGCTTATCGTCAAGCTCCAGAAGGTAGTTATAGTTTGTGGCTTCGTCCATAAGCTTTTTTATGCGTGCCTCCTGCTCGAGCAGGCTTTCAAGCTGGCTTTGCAAATCGTAGTAAGAGGTTGTTATATCCTGCGTGGAAAGCTTTTTGGAAAGCACGGAAGCGTTTTCGGCTATCGTTTCCACGTAGGAATCTACCTTTTCGCTCGGCACGCGCACGGTAAAGGTGGCGTGGCGCGTTTTTTTGCCGTTATAATCTACGGTGTCTTTTTCTGAGGAATCGGAAAGGTAGCCGCCCATGGTTGACGCTGTTTTCATGATTACGTCGCGCGCATCGTCGTAATTTTTCGTTTCAAGCGTGATATCGTAGGTTTTGATGATTTTGCGCGCGTAATCCTCCGCTGTGTCTATATAGGAGTTTTCGCCTTCGCCTTTTTCGCTCTCGCTGCTTCCGGGTGCGCCCACGGTGGGCGTGCTTTCGCCGCCCGCGTTAAAGTTTTTATCCTCTGCGCCGCACGAGGCGAGCATAGTAAGCATCAAAAGGAGCACGAGCAAAAGAGAAATTATTTTTTTCATAAATAAAAATTCCTTTCTGAAATTGGGTTTTCATATATTATACGAATGAAAAGGGGAAAATCCTCAAAAAATTTCCGATAAATTGAAATTACCCCAAAATTTTGCGTATTTTGGGGTAATTTTGTCTTACCTTCAGAGCTTATGCTTTATATTTTGCTATAGATTCTTCGATTGTGTGGAGCTTGTTTTCGTAGCCTTCGCGTTTTTTGCGTTCACCTTCGATAACGGCGGCGGGAGCTTTTGCCACGAAGCCTGCGTTGGAAAGCTTTTTATCGATACGCTCGATTTCGGAAATCATTTTTGCGCGTTCTTTTTCAAGGCGGGCGATTTCAGCAGAGAAATCTATCATTTCGGCAAGCGGAATGTAGATAACCGCGTGGTCTGCCACGATCTGAACAGAGCGTTCGTCGTGGTAGCTTTCGAGGTATTCAACCTCGGAAGCGGAAGCGAGCTTCTGGAAGAAGGGTGTTACCGCTTCGTTAAACGTAGATGTGTCCTTCGTTACTATAAAGAGCTTCGCTTTCTTAGAGGGGGCAACATTCATTTCAGCGCGGCGGTTGCGTATAGCGCGGATAGCCGTGATAAGGCGCTCCATAGCCGTTTCTTCTGCGGGGAAGGAGTGAGCTTCCGTGTATTCGGGGAAATCTGTTATAACTATGCTTTCACCGTCGTGGGGGAGAGCCTGCCAGATCGTTTCCGTAATGAACGGCATGAACGGGTGGAGAAGCTCCATAGACGTGCGAAGCACGTATGCGAGCACGCGGCAAGCGTTTTCACAGTCTGTTGCAAAGCGGGGCTTGAGAACCTCTATATACCAGTCGCAGAAGTTGTTCCAGATGAAATCGTAGAGCTTGGCAAGAGCTACGCCGAGTTCGTATTTTTCAAGGTTTTCCGTAACCTCTTTGGTAAGTGTGTTGAGCTTGGAAAGTATCCATTTATCCTCAATGCGCAGGTCTTTTTCTTCGGGAAGAGCTGTATCGTCAAGGCTTTCGGGAATGTTCATAAGAGCGAAACGGGAAGCGTTCCAGATCTTGTTTGTAAAGTTACGCGCCGCCTCGATTTTTTCAGGGGAGAAGCGCATATCGTTGCCGGGGGAGTTGCCCGTAAGGAGCGCGAAGCGCAAAGCGTCGGCGCCGTACTGACTGATAATATCAAGCGGGTCTATGCCGTTGCCGAGCGATTTAGACATTTTTCTGCCCTGAGCATCGCGCACAAGACCGTGGATAAGAACGGTATCGAAGGGAATCGTATCTGTGTATTCAAGCGCAGAGAATATCATACGGGAAACCCAGAAGGTGATGATATCGTAGCCTGTAACGAGCGTGTTCGTGGGGTAGAATTTTTTGAGGTCTTCCGTTTCCTTGGGCCAACCCATTGTGGAGAAGGGCCAGAGGGCAGAGGAGAACCACGTATCAAGCGTATCGGGATCCTGTGTCATATGGCCGCCGCACTTGGGGCAAACCGTGCATTCGTCCTTGCTTACGACAGTTTCGCCGCAGGAATCGCAATAGAACGCGGGTATGCGGTGGCCCCACCAGAGCTGGCGGGAGATGCACCAGTCCTGCGTGTTTTCCATCCAGTGGAAATAGTTTTTATCGAAACGTTCGGGAACGAATTTGATTTTGCCTGCGCGTACCGCTTCAACTGCGGGCTTTGCAAGGGGCTCCATCTTAACGAACCACTGAAGGCT
Organism: Clostridia bacterium; assembly: GCA_017451975.1. Lineage (GTDB taxonomy): Bacteria > Bacillota > Clostridia > Oscillospirales > CAG-272 > UMGS731. The sequence continues at coordinate 1,295 of JAFTNI010000255.1, read as the reverse complement.
TATCATGGGCTCGATGGTCGTGCCGCAACGGTAGCAGGTGCCTACTTCGTGGGAAAGGTCTTCGATTTCGCAGAGGTAGCCGCCTTCCTTGAGGTCTTCGATAATGGCTTTTCTCGCCTCATAGCGGTCCATGCCGGCGTATTTGGGGTAGTTTTCCGTAATCTTTGCTTCTTCTGTGAGAACCACTTCCATGGGGAGGTGGCAACGGCGACCTACTTCAAAGTCGTTGGGGTCGTGCGCGGGTGTTATTTTAACGCAGCCCGTACCTTTATCGAGCTGTGCGTGCTCGTCGGCAACGATCGGGATTCTTCTGCCAACGAGGGGGAGAACAAGGTATTTGCCGATCATATCCTTATAACGCTCGTCGTTCGGGTTTACGGCAACAGCCGTATCGCCGAGCAGGGTTTCGGGGCGCGTTGTAGCTATTTCAACAGAGCCGCCGCCGCCAACGAGGGGGTAGCGGATATGCCAGAAGTGGCCGTGCTGCTCTTTATAGTCAACCTCTGCGTTGGAAATAGAGGTTTTGCAGTGGGGGCACCAGTTTATAATTCTTTCGCCGCGGTAGATAAGACCTTTATCGTAAAGGCGCTTGAATACCTCGCGTACTGCTTCGCTGCAGCCTTCGTCGAGCGTGAATCTTTCACGGGACCAATCGCAGGAGGAGCCAAGTTCTTTAAGCTGCTCAACAATGCGTCCGCCATACTGCTTTTTCCATGCCCATGCGCGCTCTAGGAATTTTTCGCGTCCGATATCTTCTTTTGTAATGCCTTCCTTGCGCATAGCTTCAACAATCTTTGCTTCTGTAGCGATGGAGGCGTGGTCTGTGCCGGGGAGCCAGAGGGTAGAGAAGCCCTTCATTCTCTTATAACGTATAAGCGTATCCTGGAGCGTATTGTCAAGGGCGTGGCCCATATGGAGCTGACCTGTTATGTTGGGCGGTGGGATAACTATAGAGTAGTTTCCTTTTTCGCTCTTTTCCGCAGGGCGGAAATAGCCGCGCTCGCAACATGTTGTATAGGTTTCCTTTTCGGTGTTCGAGGGGTCGTAGGTTTTTTCAAGTTCTTTTCTCATTTTGTTTACTTCCTAGTTATTATATTGTAGCTTCCTCTTTTTCGGGGGTGTCTACGGTTATTTCTTCTTCGGGGGCGTTTTCTGCCAAAAGCGCGGCAAGCTCAGAGCCTTCGGGAACAGAGAAGGTGAGCGCACCGGGAACAACCTCTATATCTACAAGAGTTTCCATGTGTCTTTCGCCGTCTGAGCAGATGCCTATAGGCTCTTCGCTTTCAATGCTAACC
>JAFTNI010000254.1 GCA_017451975.1 Clostridia bacterium | reverse complement strand
GGGTGGTTGAAATCTATTTCGTTAAGCCCCACGATATCGGGAGAATATTCTGCGATAACAGAAGCGCAAGCCTTGGGGCAAACAGTTTTTGCGGGAAGCTCGCCGCTGTAATCTCTGCCGCCGGCCACATTGTACGTCATAACCTTGAGTTTCATATAAAACACTCCTTTTACATATAATATTACAAATATATTCTACCACCTATTGCCGAAAAATTCAATAATATTCTTTAAAGTAAAAGAAGTTTTTTTGTATATTTTGCAAGCGCGTGCACGAATATGGAGTTTATGCGGCACGGCGTGCTTACAAATACTGCCGCGTAACACGCCGCACGAAAAATACACTTGACAAAAAGGGCAAAATATCGCATAATATTTTATGTAAATATACAAAAACGGAGTTTATAATGGCAAAAGAGAAATTTACCGTGCGCTTTTCCAAAACGGCGGGCGGCGCGGACGTAACGGTTCTTTCTGGCGTGCCTTATTTTTCTGCGGCGCAGACGTTCGATTGCGGGCAGTGCTTCCGCTTTGACGAGGTTTCGGGCGGTATAGAGGGCGTGGCTCACGGCCGTTTTATAAGAATAGAGGAAGAGGGCGGCGAGGTTCGCCTTATCGGCGTAAACGAGCAGGATTACCGCGCTATTTTCGAGGAATACCTCGGCCTTTGCGAGGATTACGGCGTGGTGCGCGAGGATATCGGCGCGCATATGGGAAAATACGGCGACGTTATTTTCAATGCTATGGAGTGCGGCAAGGGTATACGCATTTTGAAGCAGGAGCCGTGGGAAGCCGTTGCTTCCTTCATAATTTCGCAAAATAACAATATACCGCGAATTAAAAAAATTATAGAAAATATGTCTGCGGGGCTTGGTGAGCCCTTCTGCGGCTTCGATGGCAAAACGCACTACGCTTTCCCCACGGCAGAGCAGGTACTCGCCGCAGGCGAAGCGGGGCTTGCGCCCTTTAAAATGGGCTTCCGCGCGCGCTACCTTATAGATGCGGCGAAGAAGCACCTTTCGGGCGAGGTAGATTTTGCATACGTAGAAAAAGCAAGCGCAGAGGATGCGCAGAAGGCGCTTATGTCGATTTGCGGCGTTGGGCCGAAGGTCGCTTCGTGCGCGCTGCTTTTCGGCTTCCACAAGCTTGAATTTTTCCCGATAGACGTGTGGATAAAGCGCGTGCTTGCGAAATATTACCCGGGCGGCATAGATATAGCCTCGCTCGGCGCATACGCAGGCGTGGCGCAGCAATACTTATTTTACTATGAAAGATATATGGGAGGGGAAGAATAATGGCATTAAGACCTCAGGATACGGTGGTTTCATACCGTTGCCCCGCTTGCGGCAAATCTGTCGTGAGTGTAACGGGTGTTTTCGCGCTGACGGGTGACATGATAAAGCTGAAATGCTCTTGCGGCGAAAGCGAGCTGCTTATAAAGCAGGAGGGCGCGGGTAAGGTGCGCCTTATCGTGCCGTGCCTTTTCTGCGCGAAGCCGCACCAATACGTTATTGCAAAGGATTTGCTTATGAGCAGAGAAATTTTCGAGTTTCCCTGTAACTTTTCGGGCGTGAGCATATGCTTTTCGGGCGCTAAGGGCGCCGTGCTCAAAGCAGCAGAGGAAAGCGATAAGCGCCTTTCTGAGCTTATAGACGATACAGAGCTTGCGGAAATCTACGCGCAAAACCAGGGCCTTGAAGAAGACGAGGGGCTTTACAACGACGAGCACGTGCGCGATATGATACTTTTTGTGCTTGGTGACCTTTGCGAGGAGGGCAAGATCGAATGCGACTGCCGCGAGGGCGGCGATTTCCTCGTTGAAAACGAGATAGGTAAGGTGCGCATAATGTGTAAAAAGTGCGGCAAAAGGCGCGAATATTTCTGCTCTGAAAACATGGAAACGCGCGACCTTTTCGATGCTGTGAAAATAAAATTGAATTGATAAAAGAAAAAGAACTGCCCTGGGGCAGTTCTTTTTCTATGCGATAAACTAACTTTAGGCTCGCCCCTATGGGGGAGCTCCGCGCATGCGGTGAGAGGGCAAACATCAAAAACATGAATTTTTGATACAATTTCGAGTTTTTAGCATAGCCCTCTCCGTCACCTAACGGTGCCACCTCTCCCAGAGTGAGAGGCTCAAATTACTTTTTCTTTTGCTTGTAAATTTGCACCGCATACCGCCGCGAGATCCAAGTACGATGCGCTTGCTCCTCCCGCCGAACGGCACAAAAAAATTTTTGCAATTATACAGAGTAGATATTTATTATACACTCTATTAACTATTAATTTTATTTTTATTATAAAATTAATATAATAAATTTGTAAAACTAATTGGTTTGAGGTGTATATGGCAAGGAGTTTATTTTTGGTGAAAGGAAATATATGTGCTGAGCGCGTTCGTTTGGGGCGGGCTTTGCAAAAACCACCTATGACGCAAGATGACCTTGCCAGAAAAATACAGCTTATGGGAATGGAAATGACACCCGTGATAATTTCCAGAATAGAAAAAAATCAAAGGCATATTTGCGATGCAGAATTATTAATGATTTCTAAAGCGCTTGGTGTATCTATGGCTTGGCTTTGCGGGGATAGTGATGAATTATCGGGAAATGCTCAAAATTTGTGCGTGGTGGGAAATAAATGAATATGAAAGAAACAAATACAGAAAAAATTCTTTCGGGCAAAGAAAAATTGAAGGCGGCGTTGCTGGAGGCGAACAGAAAAGAAATAGAAGCGTTTGGCGTGAGCGACGATGACAACGAAGAAATTGAATTCAGCCCCAAATATAAAAAAGGTATAAACCGCATATTCAGGGAAGTGATAGGCACAAACGAAATACCACACCCCGAGGTGGATACGCTATTTGAAAGAATACGCAGCTCTATTGTGAGAAAATTCAAGCGCAAGAAAAGCTGATTTCACGGTATCTCTGCAAGAAATCCTTGACAAACGGGGTAAAATATGATACAATAATCTTGTTAAATAGGGGAGTAATCGGCGTTGCGAAAAGCAACGTGGCGAAGTCAACATACTGAAAGCGCGCTTTCTGGCTTTGCTTCAAGCGATGAGACTTATCTGCCAACAAGGGGTAGGTGGGTCTTTTTTTGTTTGTCAAATGCCGCCCCGGGCGCAGGGAAGGTTCCCGAAAAATGTTTTGGAGGACGTTTTAATGTCAACATTCGAACTTTTTATCATTGCCGTGGGGCTTTCGATGGATGCCTTTGCCGTTGCCGTTTGCAAGGGTCTTTCCGAGAAAGACCTCAAACCGAAGCACATGCTTATAGTGGGGCTTTACTTCGGCGCTTTTCAGGGGCTTATGCCGCTTGCGGGTTATTTCCTGGGCAAGCAATTTGAAGCTTACATAACTAAATTCGACCACTGGATAGCCTTTGTGCTTCTCGCCATTATTGGCGGCAATATGATACGCGAGGCTCTGCACGGCGAAGCAGAGGAATGCTGCGATTCCTTCGGCGTGAAAGCCATGGTGCCCATGGCGGTTGCCACGAGCATAGATGCGCTTGCAGTGGGTGTAACCTTCGGCTTTATGCCCGACGTAAACATCTGGTTTGCCGTGGCGTTTATCGGCATAATCACGTTTACTCTTTCCGCCGTGGGCGTGAAGATAGGCAACGTTTTCGGCGCGAAATTCAAGGCGAAAGCAGAGCTTGCGGGCGGTGTTATACTCATTCTTATGGGTATAAAAATACTTCTCGAGCATTTGGGAATAATTAATTTTTAAATTTTTGGGTAGGTAAAAAATATGGTTGTAAAAGAAATATTCTACGTTGGCTACAGCGATATAACAAGTGACCTCAAGCTTTCCGACACTGCGATTCTTAAAATTTTCGAAAATATGGCGTGCATACACGGCACGCGCGCGGGCGAGAGCATAAAAACCTGCTCTGCACGCTGGTTTCTTACGGCTTACGATGTGAAAATAATCAAGCGCCCCGAATATGAAGATACAATAACGGCGCAGACGTGGAGCCGCGATATGCGCGGAGTTTCCGCTTGCCGTGAATTTGAAATTTACAACAGCCGCGGCGAGCTTTGCGTTACGGCGATTTCCAATTGGGCGCGCGTAAACGCCGCTACACAGAAGCTGGAGCGTGCCACGCCCGCCGTTGCCGCCGCTTACGAAAGCGAAAAGGAGCGCACAAACTTTACATTTACTTGGGTTCCCAAGCTTTCCGAGCCCGAAAGCTACGAGCGTGAAGAGGATTTCACGGTTATGCGCAGCTTTATAGACGCGAACCACCATATGAACAATGTTTTCTACCTCGATGTGGCGAAGCTTATGCTGCCCGAGGACGTTTACGAGGGCAAAGAGTTTTCGCGCTTCCGCATTATGTACCGCCAGGCGATAAAATACGGCGAAACGGTGAAATGCTGCTATGGTGAAACGGAAAACGCTTATGTTGTAACACTCAAGGGCGCAGACGGCGAAGTCCGCGCCATAATGGAGCTGGAAAAATAATAGTATATGTGAATAAACCGCTTGTGAAAACAAGCGGTTTTGCTGTTATTATGCGAAAAGCGGCTTTGCAAGAAATGATTTACAATTAAGAAAAAGGAATAATATTGACTAAAAGGCTTACAAGTGATATAATTTGTACGTAATAAATTTTCTCATATAAAGGAGAACGAAAATGAAAGAACTGAACATTGAAACAAAATGCATACAGGCGGGCTATGTCCCCGGCAACGGCGAGCCGCGCCAGATACCGATTATTCAGAGCACTACGTTCAAATACGATACGAGCGAAGATATGGGCAAGCTCTTCGACCTTGAGGCAAGCGGATATTTCTACACGCGCCTTCAGAACCCCACTAACGATTATGTTGCGGCAAAAATAGCGGCGCTCGAGGGCGGCACGGCGGCAATGCTTACCTCCTCCGGCCAGGCGGCTAACTTCTATACGATATTCAACCTCGCTTCCTGCGGCGACCACGTTGTTGCCGTTTCCACGATTTACGGCGGCACGTTCAACCTCTTTTCCGTTACGATGAAGAGAATGGGAATAGAGTTTACGTTCGTTTCCCCCTACTGCACGGACGAGGAGCTTGAAGCGGCTTTCCGCCCCAACACAAAGGCGGTTTTCGGTGAAACTATTGCAAACCCTGCGCTCATCGTGCTTGATATCGAGCGCTTTGCAAATGCTGCCCATGCTCACGGCGTTCCGCTTATAATCGATAACACATTCCCCACGCCTTTCCTGTGCAACCCCTTCAAATTCGGCGCAGACATCGTTACGCACTCCACCACGAAATATATGGATGGCCACGGCGCGGGCGTAGGCGGCTGCATTGTAGACAGCGGCAAGTTCGATTGGACAAAGTACCCCGATAAATTTCCCGGCCTTTGCACACCCGACGAAAGCTACCACGGCGTAACTTATACGGAGCGCTTCGGCCTTGAAGGCGCATTTATCACGAAAGCTACGGCGCAGCTCATGCGCGATTTCGGCTCTATCCAGTCGCCCCAGAATGCGTTTTTGCTCAACCTCGGGCTTGAAAGCCTCCACGTTCGCATGGAGCGCCACTGCGAAAACGCGCTCAAGATAGCGAAGTTCCTTTCTGCTCACGAAAATATCACATGGGTTAAATACAGCGGACTCCCCGGCGACCGCGATTACAAGCTTGCCAAGAAGTACCTTCCCAAGGGCTCTTGCGGTGTTGTAAGCTTCGGCGTTAAGGGCGGCAGAAAAGCGGCAGAAGCGTTTATGAAGAAGCTCAAGCTCGCTTCCATAGAAACGCACGTTGCAGACGCTCGCACCTGCTGCTTGCACCCCGCGAGCGCAACGCACCGCCAGATGAACGACGAGGAGCTTATTGCAGCAGGCGTTTCCGCCGACCTCGTTCGCCTTTCCGTCGGACTTGAAAACGCAGACGACCTTATTGCCGACCTCGCTCAGGCTTTGGCAGACTAAGGCGGAATTTTGTAACCAAGAAGCCTCCCTTTGCACAAGGGGAGCCCTAATATAATTACAAGGAGTAGCACGATGAAAACGAAAATTATGGCTCACCGCGGCGCGTCGGCGTATGCGCCCGAAAATTCACTGGAGTCTTTTGCGCTTGCCATAGAAATGGGCGCGCACGGAATCGAGCTCGATATTTATGAAACCGCAGACGGCAAGCTCGTTATCCACCACGATGACAACATAAAGCGAATGACGGGAATAGACGCGAAAATTTCAGAAACGGATTTTGCCACGCTTCGCTCCTACAATTTCGCGGGTGAAGGCGGCGAAAAATTCGGCTTTGTTAAAATTCCCGAATTTTACGAAATTCTCGACCTTTTCAAGCCTACGGATATGACCATAAACATAGAAATGAAAGAGGGCAGCCTTGGATATATACGCGAAATAGGCGAGCTTATCCGCGAATATAAAATGGAAGACCAGGTAATGTATTCTTCCTTCGACCACTTCAAGCTTTTGCATATTAAGGAAATGAACCCTCGTGCATATACGGGCGCGCTCTACTCCTACAATATGGCGTGCCCCTGGGATTATGCCAAAGCGGCGGGCTTCACGGCGCTCCACCCCTCCTACGACCAGATATACAAATTCAAACATGAATTTGGCGTGGACTATATTGCCGAGGCGCACGCGCGCGGCATAGAGGTAAACCCGTGGACGGCGAATAAGCCTGTAATCATCCAGCATCTCGTGGAATGGGGCTCGGATAATATCATCACGGACGTGCCTGATATTGGGCTTTCGAAAATTGATAAGGTATGATCCGATGGGCTCATATGTAAGTTCGCAAAATTTTTTTCAGTTGCCTTTCAGAGGCGGCACCAAAAATATTTTCAGAAAAATTGTTTTTGATGAAAATGCAAGCGATGAAGAAATAATAAATACACTTTTGAATTCGAATTTAGGGCGTATTCAAACCACAAAAGAACCTACGGATGATGAAATAAACATCTTAAATGAACTGTTTGGAATAAACCCCGATATTTCTTTCAGACATTACAATATGTTTGATGGTGAAGAGGATATTTCATATTTATTGGGATTGCCAAACTTAAAATCTCTCAGCTTGGAATTACACTCCGAAATAAAGAATATTGAGGTTATCGGTCAGCTTGATTTGGAATATTTGGCATTTGGATGCTATCGCCTCAAGGATTATAGCTTTTTAAGGAATGCAAGTCCATCAATTAAAGGTTTAACCATAGATTTGGAAAACAAAACGTATAAAATGGATATCAATGATATCGTGCATATAACGGCGCTTGAAAGCCAGGGCATCCGAAATGTGAAAAAAGGGCTGGACAAGTTGAGCGAATTCAAAAATCTCAAGGAACTCTATTTGAGGTCTGTTGATATAAAAGATTATGGGTTCTTGAGAGATATGAACGTGCGAAAAATATATCTTGGCATTCAGAATGTAGCATATTTCAATACATTTGGAATAAATGAATCCATTGAAGAGGTAAGTCTGTGGATGAACAGAAATTTAACCGATTTGAGCTTTTTGCTTCAATTTCCGAATTTGAAAAGAATAATTATTTCAGGTCAAAAGAAGGTGGAAACTATCCCTGATTTAAAGGGACTTTCTAAACTTGAAGAAATCTATTTCTTAGAACGAGATGCCGAGGAAGTAAAGAAATATTGTAGCCCTAACGTAAAAGTTAAATCATTTTATAACCCGGTGGATATTTCATAAAGCAAATAAAAAAACGCTTGCCGCAAGGCAAGCGTTTTTGAATTATCGAAAGCCTGCGGCTTTCGAATGACTTCCCCCTCTTTTTCTTTTTGAAAGAAAAAGAGGCAAAAAGAACCAAAAACCTTGCAGGTTTATCGCTTTTTCACTTCTGCTGTAAATCAAAACTTCTTTCGCCTCCCCGAGTTGAAATTTTGCTACGGCAAAATTTACTCGGAACCACGGCGAATTTTTGCAAATTGCAGATTTTTTACTTTCTGCAAAATGGTGCGCGCAATAATCGGTAGCTGTTCGCGCCTATAGCGCGTTTGCAGACCATAACAAAGCTGTGAAGCGCCCTTCGCCTCGCGGTTCCGCCGAATGTTTACAAGGAACGCGGTAAACATCACGGTGGGGAGAGGCGCGCTCTTTCGGGCTTTTATCAGAACTGACAAAGCCCGATAAATCCTGCAAGGATTTTTGCTTTTTTGCAACTTTTTTCTCAAAGAAAAAAGTTGATACAGCGCCGAAAGCCGCAGGCTTTCGATATAAAAAACCGCTTGGGTGAAGTAAACCCAAGCGGTTTTCTTAAACTTTCATTTGGCGAAGATATGCTTTAATATCTTCGCTTATTCTGCGGCTTTCAGTTGCTTTCTGTATGGCTTTGTTGTGAACCCATGCGGGCAGCCGCTTTTCCGCAAGGAAGGGGAGCGCGTGTTCGTAATTTGTGGCAAGCAACGTGGCAAAATACCATGCTTGCATCATTTTTATATAATATTCCTCGCTTTGTACGCGCGCCACCGCCTCGGCGTACGCCGTGTGGAGATGCTCGCCTACGAAATGCTTCATAAGCATCAGCATTCCGTAGCGCACCGCGTACGTGTGCTCTGATTCAAGCCATGCGAATATTTTCGGCAAAAGCTTTTCGCGGTTTTTTTCGAAAACCTTTGGCGACATACCGTCGCACGTTGCCCAGTTATCCACGTACGGCAGGAATTTTTCAAGCTCACAGATGCATTCGTCGAAATCCTTAATCTTTTCTATAAGAAATGCGTGCAGGTTGTTTTCGTCGAAATATTCGTGGGGGAGCTCGGAAAGGAAATTTTTTGCTTCCGCCGTGCCGTAAATTTCCGCGGCGTATTTGCGCATAAGCGGCGTGCGCACGCCGATGACCTTTTCGCGCGGCACTGTGGGCACGAGCGCACCTTGAAAATCGGCATACGCCTTTTCGCTCATGGCGAAAAGGCGTACCTGTATATTGGTTTTATTTTGCATATCAGAACCTCGGCGGCTCGGGGCGGAAGGGTCTTTCCTCGCCGCGCGGCGGTTTGCCTTGGTGCGGCTCGCCGTGAGCGGGTTCTTCTGCACCGTCGGGGTTTTCCATATAGCGCTTTGCCTGTGTTGTGAAAAGCTCGTAGTACGTGCCGCGCTTTGCCATAAGCTCCTGGTGGTTGCCTTGCTCTGTAAGCACGCCGCCGTCTATAACGAGAATTTTATCTGCCACGGTGGCGCTTGAAAGCCTGTGGGAAACGAAAATCGTGGTTTTATCCTTGCGGAGCGTATCGAACTGGTTGTAAATTTCCTGCTCGGCAATGGCGTCGAGGCTCGCCGTGGGCTCGTCGAGAATGAGAATATCGGAATCGCTGTAGAATGCGCGGGCAATGGAAAGCTTCTGCCACTGACCTATTGAAAGCTCTATGCCGTCCTTTTCGAAAACGCGCGTGAGCGCTGTGTTGTATTCGTTGGGAAGCTTTGCAATGAACTGCGTGGAGGAGCTTTTTTCTGCGGCTTCGAGCACTGCGTTTTCGTCCACGGGGTCGTTTATGCGGGAGAATGTGATGTTATCGCGCACACTTACGGCGTACTTGCCGAAATCCTGGAAGATGATGCCGTAGAGCGAATAAAGCTCCTTGAGGTCATATTCGCGGATATCGTGGCCGTCAAGAAGAATTCTGCCCTCGGTGGGGTCGTAAAGACGTGTGATAAGCTTGATAAGAGTCGTTTTGCCAGCGCCGTTGAGGCCTACGAGCACGACTGTATCGCCCGGCTCAAGCACGGCAGAGAAATCTTTAATAACAAATCTTTCCGTGCCGGGGTAGCGGAAGGAAACGTTCTGAAGCTCTATTCTGTGGCCCGTGTGGTGCTTAACCTTGCGCGGCTCGGGGCATTCCTCTGTAAGAAGCGGGGCAACCGTTTGCTCCTCGTCCATAAACGTGATGAGGTTGTCTATAAACAGTGTACCCTCGTAGATAGAGGACATGGTGGCGATAAACGTAGTAATACCGCCTGAAACAGAGTTGAGCGCTCCCGTATAGAGCGAGTAGTCGCCTATCTGAAGGTTGCCTTCGAAAACTCCGTTTGCTATGTAAAGGAAGAGGAAGCAGTTTACAACGGCGGAAACCACGGCAACGGAAATATTGAGCACGCCTTCTTTTATAAAGAGCCCCTTAAGCCCCTTGAAGTATTTTTTGAAAACGCTCTGGTACTGATCCGTAAAGTGGTCGTAAAGGCCGAAAATGCGAAGCTCCTTTGCCATATCCTTGTTCGTCGTGAGGCCCGAATAATAGGAAAGCTCGCGGCGGGATTTGGAGTTGCGGCGCATATAGTTGAAATTTTTCTTGCGGTAGGAGAAGGTGATTATTGCGCTGGGCAGCGATAGCGCGATGATAAGCCAAGGCGCTGCAGGGCTGATGGCCCAAAGAATGACTATGTAAGAAATCATGCTTATTAGCGTGCTCATTATAGAAAACGTAGAGCGCAATATCATAATGGGGCGGGAGCCTGCTTCGCGCGAAGCATTTTCCAGCTTTTCGTAGAACTCGGGGCGGTCGAAGCTGGCGATATCTATGGTTTTCGCCTTCTTCATAATTTTCGTGTTTACGTGGTTAACCACAAGCTCGCCCGAAATTCGCGTTACCATCATTTCCACGTTGGAAATAATGCTCGTGAGGAATATGAGCGCAAACTGAATTATCAGCAAGCGCATTGTGGGGTCAAAAGAAGGTGTTTGCTCCAACACAAGAGCCTTTATTATGACTTCAAGCTCATTGATAATTCCCGCTGCTACGAGCGATTTTATAACGGGCATAAAGCCCTGGAGCACGGCAATGAAAAGAAGCGCAAAAAGTATCCACGGGCGCGTTTGCCAAACAAGCCCGAAAATGTAGAAAAGGCGCGAAAAGAAGTTTTTAACAACGTTTGCAACGAAAGAGGGAACTTCGCTTAAGCTTTTTGGCTTTGGCACGCGGTTTTTCTCGCTTGCCTCGCCGGGGGGCGGTCCCATCATCATAGAAAAATCCTCCTTAGAAAATATGTAAATTTTGTAAGATACCTAACTAATTTTATCACGCCGTACACATTATGTCAAGAAAATACACGATTTCTTCATACTTTTTTAACATTTTTTGCGAATTGTAAAGGTTTTACAGTGCTTGAAGCCCTTGGAAGCACTGTTTATATCAGGCTTTTCTGCCATTCTTCCACTATTGCTTTGGTAGGTTATGGCGGGATATAATGATTTTGTAATCAGACGAGAATTTTGTTTGAAATTAAAAAATATACCTGAAAGGAAAACTTTTTATGAATAATGTGAACAAAAAAAGAACAGCACCGAAAAGAATGAGAAATCTTCCCTCTAAAAGCAGAACGTTCAAGCCCATAAGTCGCGCGGCGGCAGCGGCTGGCGTGCTTACGCTTTCGCTTATATTCACCTCCTGCGGTGAAACGGAGCATGGCACAACTGCCGGTACGCAGGGCAGCACGGGCAAGCCCGCGGGCAACACCTCTGCTACCACGGAAGTAACTACGGCGGCGCCCGCAGAGAAGGATGGCACGCACGAAACCACGCGCTTTGAAGAAATACCGTTTGAAACTGTCTACATACCCAACCCCGAAATGTACGAGGACGAGGAGCTTACGCAAGCCGAGGGCGAAAAAGGAAAAGCGGAAATTACGGAATACCGCACATACCTTGGCGGTGAGCTTACGGCGGAATGGGAGGAGAGGAAAACCCTTACCGAGCCGAAAAACCGCGTTATAATTCGCGGAACGAAGCCAATAATCACCGTAAAAGAAAATACTGTTACCGAAACTTTGGAAAAATACTCGACAATTTACGAAGAATGTGGTACTATGGAAGTAGGCACAACAAAATTGAAAACAGAAGGCAAAAATTCCGTTGCGGTAAAAACCTACAGGTATACGTATACCAAGGGCGAGCTTACGGTCACAGAGCTTGTGGCAGAGGAAATACAAGAGCGGGTTGACGAGGTAATTCTCGTCGGCACGAAGGCGCAGAGCTTCGGCATGCCGTTTATCGATGCCGAGAACGGCGGCGTGAACTACAGGCTTACGCAGTCTTACGGCGGCTCAAACAACCACCGTGGGCTTGATTTCGCGGTTTACTACGGCGACCCGATAATCGCAGTGATGGACGGCACGGTAGTAGAGGCTTACGACGCAGGTTATTTTTCAAAGAATAACTTGCTCTGGACATACGGTACATACGTCGTTATAGAGCACGAGGGCGGCTTCCGCACCTGCTACGCTCACCTTTCCTCGCGCACGGTGAAGAAGGGCGATACCGTAAAAAAGGGGCAGACCATAGGGCGCTCGGGCAATACGGGCAGGCTGAATACCACTGCCACGGGCCCTTACGCAGGCACGCACCTCCACTTTGAAATACGCAAATACTCATCCTCTAAAAAAGCCTATGTCACGGTAGACCCCAAGCTCTACCTTCCCTGGTGGAAGTAAAGCGGCCATTGTTGCGGGCTGCGCGCTGTACCGCGGCTAAGATGACGGGGCAATTCGTCTGAAACTTTATAAAGAGTCCCCCGCGGTCATACTCGAGCAGAGCCGCGCCGTATTCTTCGCTTCGCTCAAGAATGACACCTTACGGTGTCGGCGTGGTTTTGCGAAGGATCTCGCGGCGGTATATGCCGAATTTCAGTGAAAGCCTTATGTTTTTGATTAACCGAAAATTTAAAGAAAAGGAATGTGAAATCCATGGTTGAAATTTCCAAAACAAAAAGCTACGGTCATTTCGAAAATAAGGGCGAAACGTTCGTTATAACGGATATAGAAACGCCCAGACACTGGTATAACTACTTCTTCAACGACGAATTCGTTTCCTTCACCTCTCAGGTTGGCTTTGGCGAAGGTCTTTGCCAGGACAGCATGGGCAGAAGACTTATGGTTCTTTCCAACAGAAACGTTTTCCTCAAAACGAAGGATAAGGCCTGGAGCGCCTTCGGCTTGCCCGTTGGCTACGGCTATACCGATTACGCCTGCGCACACGAAAACGGCGCAAGCACGGTAACGCTCGCTTACGAGGGCGTGAAGAGCGCGGTTCGTATTTTCGTTCCCAACACGGGTAGATATGAAATCTGGAGCGTTACGGCAGAAAACACGACGGCAGAGGAAAAAGAGCTTTCCGTTATTGCATATGCAAAAACGGAAATAGACGGCACCTACCGCCCTCAGTGCTACAGCCTTGGCAAGGGCGGCTTCTGCGATGCGCACAACGCCGTTTACGGCCTTGTGTACGCTCCCTATGAAAGCGACAAAAACCGCCACGTTTGGGGTTATATGTCTGCAAGCGAAAAGGCAGACGGCTATGACAGCCGCCGCAACGCCTTTATCGGCCCCTTCGGCACAGAGCAGCAGCCCACGGCTATTGCGAAAATGATAGGCACGCAGAATTCCGACTGCCATTCCGAAAAGCTTTGCTATGTTCTCGAAAATAAGGTAACACTTGCCCCCGGCGAAAAGAAAACCGTTCACTACCTCGTTGGTGCGGCGCTTTCCTGGGACGAAATGGTAACGCCCACGGCAGAATGGGTAGAAGCGGAATTTGCCGCAATGAAGGCAAAATATGAAAAAGACCTCGGCGGTGTGGAAATAAAAACACCCATAGAGCAGCTTGATAACCTCGTTAACGGCTGGCTCAAATATGCGGCAGATATGGGCAGCCGCTGGGCACGCGTACGCCACAACGGCTACCGCGACCTCACGAGCGACACAGATTGCCTCGCGCCCATCAACCCCGAGCTTGCTTGGGAAAGAATCAAGCGCATACTTACGTATCAGTATGACACGGGCTATGCACCCCGCACGTTTATCGACGGCGCCATAAGAGATAAAAAGTTTGCCGATAACACGGTTTGGCTTGCTTCCGCCGTTACGACGATAATAAAAGAGCTTGGCAAAAAAGAGCTCCTTCTTGAAGAAGTGCCCTTCAATAACGGCACGGTTGCCACGGTTTACGAGCATATACGCAGAAGCGTAGATTTCCTTTATAATTTCCAAGGTCTTTACGGTCTTATCAAAATCTGGGGCGGCGACTGGAACGACTGCGTAAACTTTGCGGGCCTTGAGGGCAAGGGCGTTTCAGTTTGGCTTTCCATCACATGGTGCTATGCAAACAAGCGTTTTTGCGAGCTTGCCAAGATGCTTGGTAAAGAGGAAGACGTTGCTCTTTCCATCGAGCGCGGCAAAATTATGGCAGAGCGCATAGAGGAATACGGCAGAGATAAAGAAGCGGGCTACTACATCTACGCGCGCACAGACGACGATATCATAATGGGCGCACACGATTGCGAAGAAGGCAAGATCTTCCTTATTTCTCAGCTCTGGGCTGTTTTTGCAGGCCTTGAAAACGCGGCAGAGGCTATGGATAAAGCAGAAGAAATTCTCGAAACACCCATAGGCATACGCCTTGCATACCCCGCATACTCCCACCAATACGATTATATCGGCTCCATGGGCGAAAAGCTGCCCGGTACGCAGGATAACGGCGGTATTTACCTCCACCCCTCTGCCTGGAAGCTCGCGGTAGACTCCATGCTCCGCAGACCCGACAGAGTTGAAGAGGGCATACTCAAAATGCTCCCCGGCAAAAACGCATACGGCGGCGAAACCTGCGGCGAGCCCTACGCGATGTATAACTCCTACTTCGCACCCGAAACGGGCTACAGAATGGGCACACCCGGCCAGAGCTGGCGCACGGCATCCAGCTCCTGGATGCTCAAATCC
>JAFTNI010000253.1 GCA_017451975.1 Clostridia bacterium | reverse complement strand
TCATGCCGACGAGGTCTTTGAAAGCATTGGTGCGGAAACCACAAAGAAATTCACTATCGACGGTATAAAAGAGAAGCTCGAAGCGCTTAACGATGGAGAAAAATACGGCAAAATTTTGCGCGCGAAGGGCATTGTTGCCTGCGAATGCGGCAAGTTTATCTACTTTGACTTTGTTCCCGGCGAAGCAGACGTGCGCGCGGGCGAGCCTGACGTTATAGGCAAGCTTTGCGTTATCGGCTCCAAAATCAATAAAGATGCTGTTTCCGAGCTTTTCGGAGTTAAGCTGAAAGCGTGACGTTATGAAAGAAACACCCCTTTACCTTTTTGTCGGATTCCTTGAAGGCGGCAAAACAAAATTTATCAACGATACTATAGCCGAAGGTCAGTTTGACGACGGCGCAAAAACGCTTCTTTTGCTTTGCGAGGAAGGCATAGAGGAATTTGACGAAGAATTCCTTGCAGATAAGAATATCTTCATTGAAACGATCGAAGATAAAAGCGAGCTCAACCCCATAAACCTTCAGGCTTTGCAGGATAAGCACGGCGCTGAGCGCGTTCTTTGCGAATATAACGGTATGTGGCTTATAACAGACCTTTTTGCCGCCGTTCCGCGCGGTTGGCTTATTCCGCAGATTATGATGTTCTGCGATTCCGAAACCTTCTTTGAATATAACGCAAATATGCGTTCGCTCGTTGTAGATAAGATAAACAACACAGACCTGGTTGTATTCAACCGCTTTACGCCCGAATACGATAAAATGATGTACCATACAATAGTGCGCGGTATTACACGCGCGGCAGATATCGCATATGAATATGAAGACGGGCACGCTGAATACGACGATATTGAAGACCCCCTCCCGTATGATATCGACGCCCCCGTTATAGAGGTTGGCGATAACGATTTTGCTATTTGGTACCGCGACGTTTCCGAGGAGCTCGATAAATACCACGGCAAAACAGTAAAGGTAAAAGGTCTTGTGGCTAAAAACCCCTCGCTCCCGAAGGATACCTTCGTTATAGGCAGAGATATTATGACCTGCTGCGTAGACGATATCAAATATGCGGGAATGCTTGTAGAGGGTACCTCTCGCTTTGCGGCAAAGCACGGCGATTGGGTGACGCTCACGGCGAAAATCGTTATAAAGAACAGCAAGGTTTACGGCAGAAAAGGCCCCGTGCTTACAGCTATCTCCGTTGAAAAGGCAGAAGCGCCCGAGCAGCCCGTGGCAACCTTCTATTGATATGGAATTCCTTAAAAATAACAACCGTTTTTCGTTTGTATACGGTGAAAAGCGCGCCTTCGAGCGCGCTTTTTCAAAATCTGTAAAAGAAAGCGGAAACGAGCTTATAACAGTATATGATTTTGAAAAAGGTCTGCGCGTTACGAATAGGGCAAAGAAATATGCCGATTTCGATGCATACGAATGGGTAAACGAGCTTGAAAACACGGGGAATGCGGAAACGGAGCTTATTTCAGAGCTTTGGGATTCCGACGTGGACCTGCCTTTTCCGCACGAGGAAAAACGCGCGCCCAGCGCATATTGCCCGGGGCGTGGCGAAGTGACCGAGGTGCGTTCGCCCTTGGGCGCGAACGTGGGGGAGCGCGATTTTGCCGCCGAGGTGGACGAAATAAACTTCAATATGCCGGATTATCTTTTCCCCGGAAAGAGCATGCGCTTTCGCAATATAAGCGGGCGCTCGTCGGATGGGCGCGCACCCTTCTGGAACGTAAGCTTCCGCGGCACGGGCTTTATTGCCGCCGTTGGCTGGACGGGGCAGTGGAACTGCCGCATAGAACGCTTGCAGGACTCTGTAAACTTCAGAAGCAAGGTGGAGGACACGTGCTTTTGCCTTTATCCGGGCGAGAAAATACGCACGTCGTCCGTGGTCATAATGACTTACGAGGGTGACGTTGAAAGCGGGCAAAACAAATGGCGGCGCTTTCTGCGCGCTCATTTTTCGCCTGTCGCCTCATATGAAGACGTGCCGTTTTCTCTCGGCGTTTGGGGCGGTATGCCCACGCGCGAGGTGCTTGCGCGCATAGATGCAGCCGAAGAAAGCGGTATTCCCACAGATCACCTGTGGATGGATGCGGGCTGGTACGGCGGAGACACATTGCCCACGCCAAACGAATTTGAAGGCGACTGGGCAGAGCACACGGGCGATTTTCGCGTAAGCCCGTACGTTCATCCGCAGGGTATGCGCGATATTGCGGAAAGGCTACGAAAAAGCGGCAAAAAATTTCTGCTTTGGCTCGAGCCCGAGCGCGTTCGTGCAAGCGCGCCCATTGTGCGCGAGCACCCCGAATATTTTATTTCCTCGGGGCGAGAGGGCGAAACCAACCTTCTTTTGAACCTTGGCAACAGCAAGGCGCGGGAATATTGCTATCTTATGCTGTACGAGCTGATCGAGTCGCTTGATATCCGTTGCTACAGGCAGGATTTCAATTTTTATCCGCTTTCCGTCTGGCGTAACGCCGACGGAGAAAAACGGCAGGGAATCACGGAAATAAAGCACGTAATGGGCCTTTACCGCCTTTGGGACGCCCTGCGCGAAAGGTTTCCGAAGCTATTGATAGACAACTGCGCAAGCGGCGGCAAACGCATTGACATTGAAACCTTGCGCCGTAGCCTGCCGCTTTGGCGAAGCGACGTTTATTGCCCCGCGAACTATAAATCGGAGGCGGCGCAGGTGCACAATATGAGCTTTGCGCTATGGATGCCGTACAGCGGCACGGGAAGCGGCAGGGCATATGACGAATATGCACTGCGAAGCGCCTATGCGCCCGGATTGCGCCTCTGCCACGCGTTTTCCGCCGCAGAAGCCTTTGAGGTGGGCGAAGGAACTGCTTTGCTCAAAAAATACGGCGAGGAATATCTCGCCGTGCGAAGATATTTCGCAGGCGACGTGCATTTTCTTACCAAGCCGACGGCGGACGAAAGCGCGTGGTGCGCCGTGCAATGGTCGCTGCCGGAAAGCGGCGAGGGCATGGTGCAGGTGTTCACGCGTGAAAAGAGCGTGTACACGGAAGGGGCCTTCAAGCTATATGGCATCAGCGCCGGCAGGCGTTACCGCTTCCGCGACCTCGACGGAGGCGAGTTTACCGTAAGCGGCAGGGAGCTTGTTGCCCACGGCCTACGCCTTCGCACCGCGGAAAAACGAAAGGCAAAAATTTTTATATACAACGAAATCTAATTCACGGAGGAAAATATGGCATATAATTTTAAACCCGTAGATGAATCTCTTTTCAAAACGGAGCCTTGCATAACACGATACCCCGAAACTATACTTTCGTATAAAGACGTGCCTTACCGTTCTGCGCTTACGTTCAACGCAGGCGTGCTTAAACGCAAAAACGGCGAATATATTATGATATTCCGTAACGATATAGGCGATTATGAAAAGCAAGTGCTGGAGGGCACGAACCTTGGGCTTGCTTTTTCCGACGACGGCTTGCACTGGAAGGTGGAGCCCGAACCCTGCTTTGCTATGCAGGACGACGAGATAATGAGAGTTTACGACCCTCGCATAACTGAAATTGACGGCGAATACTGTATGTGCTTTGCCGTAGATACAAAGCACGGCGTTTGCGGCGGTATGGCAACCACAAAGGACCTTAAAAACTTTGAAATCAAATCTATTTCCGTTCCCGAAAACAGAAACATGGTGCTTTTCCCCGAAAAGATACACGGGAAATACGTTCGCCTGGAGCGCCCAATGCCAGTTTACTCCCGTGGGGGCGACAAATTTGATATATGGCTTTCGGAATCGCCCGACCTCGTTTATTGGGGAAACTCCAAGCTTGTGCTTGCCACAGAGGACGTGCCTTACTGCAACGATAAAATAGGCCCGGGTGCACCGCCCATAAAAACAGAGAAGGGTTGGCTTATTATTTTCCATTCCGTAGACGTTGACCCGAGCAGGGGCAAAAACGGCTGGGAAAAGGCGTGGAAAAAGCGATACGTTATAGGCGTTGCGCTGCTTGACCTTCACGACCCTTCCAAGGTTATAGGTATGAGCAAAAAGCCGCTTATCGTGCCCGAAGGCTACCTTGAAACAGAAGAGGGCTTCCGCACGCACGCGCTTTTCCCCTGCGGTATGCTTCTGGAGGACGATAACACGGTAAGAATTTACTATAGCGCAAGCGATGCCGTGGTAAGAATGGCGAGCGCGAAGCTCGACGACCTGCTTGCTCTTTGTACAGAGCCGAGAAAATGAAAGTAAAGAGAAAAATCGTACACGTTGAAGTGTACGATTTTTGTTTATTCAGCTTTTTCTCTGTATTTAGTGCCGGGGTTGGGTTCGCCTATAAGCTCGGAAACGGTTACAACCTCATAACCTTCTTCGTTTAGCTTTTTGAGTATTATTTTCACGGCATCGTAAGTGCTTTCGTAGATATCGTGCATCAAAATAATGCTGCCTTCCTCTACCTCTGCCATTACGTCGTTTACGATTTTTTCAAGCTTTGCGGCTTTTTTCTGCTCGTTATCTTCAGGGTAATATTTTTGTTTCCAGTCTTCAGAGTCTACGCTCCAGAGTATAATGGAGTAGGGCGAGGCATCAACCCTTGCCTGCGAAATTCTGCCGCCTATGGGGCGCACGAGCCTTGGCTCGTAATCGGCATCATAAAGCTTTATCGCCGCAATGGTCTTGCTTATTTCCTCGTTGTAGATTTCTTCAGAGCAGGTATCGTAATGAACCGTGTGGGTATACCCGTGCACGGCTACCTCGTGACCGCCTTCGATAATATATTTAAGCGTGTTTCCGCCGCCGTATTCCGTGCCGTCGACACGGTTGCCAACCACGAAAAACGTAGCGTGAAAGCCGTATTTTTCAAGCTCGTCTGCAATAGCAACGGTGTATTTTATGTGTGGACCGTCATCAAAGGTAAGCGCCACTTTCTTTTTGGGCGTAGGCGTAACATCGGGTTTTCCCGTGGTTGCGCCTGTGGTTTCACTTGTGGCGTGGCTCTCTTTCGTGCCCGCGGTGGTTACTGTGGTTGAAGGAGTTGTTTTTTTGGTGACAGAGGTTTTTTCGGGAGAAGATTTACACCCTGTAAGGCAGAAAAGTAAAGCAAGACAAAGGGCAAAAAGCCTTTTGGTTCTTGTGAAAAATTTTTGGAGCATTGTATATCCTTATCAATAATAATTTCTTTAGGCTAGTATGGATTAGTATATCACAGGCAAGCAGATTTTACAAGTGATGCTTGCAAAATTTTATGCAATATTGAAAAAAATTTACAAAATTTTACCTGCCCGTGTTTTTGCGGGCAGGTAATTTCTTTAAAACACTTCGCAAACGATGAAAGCCTCGCTTTTGCCGCTTGCAAGCTCCTCTACGGAAGCATAGTGGGAAAATTCCCACTCTTCGAGCGAAGCGGAAAGGGAAATCTCTGCCCTCGCTATTGCGCAGAGGTGGGCTTTTATCAACGCGAAATCGGGCGTGACAAGCTGTGCGCCAAAGGCAAGACGGGAAAGGCTCCTGTCTTTCCAATAAGGCTCAAATGCCGGGCTTCCTTCGATTCTGAGCGCGTCAAGCAAAGCTTTTACCTCGGCTTCCTTTTCCTCTGCGATCTCGTTTTTGCAAATAATATTAAGCGAAAAATTCATATCAATATACGGGGTAGTTCACCTTGAACTCTTCCGCTTCGGGCGATTGGTAGAGGTGGATCTTGTTCTGAATTACGCGCATTTCCTTGTGTGTGGGGATAGCATTGTAGAAGGAAAAAATACCCGTGGGGTGGCAAGTGTAGTCGCCAAGGCCTGCCATAAGCTTAACGGGGGCTGTTATACGCGTGGCAAGGTTCGTAAGGTCGTAGTATGCAATACCACGCACCATCTGCGGGTCGCCGTAGCGTATTCTGCCGATAGATGCGGCGTTGATATCGCAAAGCCAGGGAATATAGATGTCAAGCACGTTCGTTTCGGGCACGAGCGTGGAGGCAACGGTTGCCTGGAAAGCACCCTGGCTTCCGCCGTGGAGAATAAGCTCGCCGTTGAAGTTATCGAGCGTTTGCACAAAGCGCGCCGCCTGCGCCGCGCGCAGAGCCATATATTTGAAATAGCATTTTTCGGGGTCCTCGTTCTTTTCCGTAACAAGACCGTAATCTTTAAGGCGTGTTTTGGCGAGCTTCTGATAATATTCGTCGGGCCTGCCGTTTTCGATGCCGTGGGCATTGATATAGAAAATTATTTTATCTTCCTGGCAGCTTATGGGTGCAGGCACAACGCCATAGCCCTTATAGCAAACATAAGCGGGGAATTTGCCTTCCTTCTTCGGCGCCGTGAGGTAACCCGAAACGGGCATGGGGCCGGGGGCTTTGATTTTCATATCGTAGATATAAAAATCGGGGTATTCGTCTTTTACTATTTCCTTATAGCCTATGGTTTCAACGTCTACCGCATAGAGCTCTTTTTTACAGTTTTCCCAGAATTCCGTAAAATCCTCGGGCATGGGAGTTGTGGTGCGCAAGGTTTCAACCTCGGCGCCCGCGCCGCCTTCGAAATCGTCGCAATCTTCAAGCTTTGTGCCGTTTTCATCGAGTGCGCGGCAAATAACGCGCGCAAAGCCCGGTTTATTCAGAACGGTTTCGATTGTTATAGTGCCCGTTTCGCCGCTTGCCGTGCCTTCGATTTTAGCTTCAAAATCGCGTTCGATTGTATAAGAGAACGTGTGGCAAGCGATTTTCTTGCCTTCCTCGCGAAGCTCAAGCTCGAATATCATTTTATCTCCCGTTTTGTATTCAACGGGGTGGTTATTGGTTTTGCAAAAAAAATATTTCTTTCCCATGGTATTTTCCTTTCAAAGAATTTTTTTCTTTATGTTTTTAACCGTTTTTTCGGGTGTTTCTTTTTTGAATTTTTCGTATTCATCAAATTCGCTGAAGGTGCCGCCATCGTTTGAGGACCAGCCTATAAGCCATTTTCCTTTTAGGTCGTCACCAAGGTTATTGCTATCGGATTTGAACCTGAATATATGAAAAACTTCTTTTTTTACTTCTGCTTTGCCGAGGTATTCTATTTCGTCGGGCGCTTTGCCAAGCTCCGTGGGGTAGGTCAGCCAATGCACAAGGTCGCTTTTTGCAAGGTATTCCTCTGTTGCGAGTGCGGCAGGGAAGAGCGCTTCTTTGCCAGCATTTTTCAGCGTGGAATAGAATAGCTCCGCGTAGACGAGGTTATTTGCAAGCTCCAAAACCGTGTGCTCGGGCAAATCCTTTTTTATTTTTAGGAGTGTAGATGCGGCATAAAAGGTAACCGAGGCTTTGCCAAGCTCCAAAGCTTTAAAGAGCATATCAGAAAGCCTTTCGTTTATGAAATGAAAGCATACGTCGCAAAGAGCTTCCAAAGCGTGAAGCATATCTTCATCGAGCTTTTCTTCTGCCAGATAGCGCGCCATTTCTTTTTCCATATACGCGGAAATATTAATCTTAGAGCTTTCGATAAGCTTCGAAAGGTTATTTTGGAAATGGAGCAAGCCCGCATAGAAAAGCCCTTTTTCATATTCGTCCTTCGTTTCGGAAAGACGCGCAAGAAGGTCGTTTACATCGGAAAACGAAACTATTTCCTGCGAAAACATATCTTCCAGCTTCTGCTCCAGGTAAAGCTCCTTTTGCATAAGCTCGGAAAGGTCTTTTGTAAGAGCTATTTTCTCCTGCGAAAGCTCGGCAGGGGATTTATGTATTGACATTATAAGGAAAAAGAACGTATCTGCATAATGAAAAATACGGCTCTTTGCCTTATAGCCCTCTGCTTTCTGCGCGGCGGAAATAATTTCTTTTATTTCGCCGAAAGAAAAATCGGAAAGCACCGCTTTTTCGTTTTTGGATGGCTTATATTTTTTGTTTTTTATTGCTGAAACGAGAATTGTAAGCATTTGCGCTTTTTCCTCGTAATCGCAAGAGGATTTTATTTCTGAAAGTATCTTGTTAAGGTCTATCATTGAACGTGTAAGCCTTTCTTACATTATTATAGCATAATTTTACCACATTTATTTTAATATATCAATAGAGGGAAAAGAAAAACACGGCGCAAGCCGTGTTTTTCTTTTTGATAATAACTTATTCAACAACCTTGATGTATTCGATTACGGGCTGGTATTCTTCCTTGAGGAAGCCCATTTCGTAGCCGCTTGCATCTTCAGTGTAATGGTGGAACATTATGTTGTTTTCAATATACTCAAGTATATTCATACCCGAAGTTACCCAACCGAAAGCGGCGTAGCTACCGTCGAGCCCCATGTTTCCGTAGAGCATAATGAAGAATTGGTCGGAAGCGCTGTCTTTATCGGGGGTGCGCGCCATGGAAAGAATTCCTTTTCTATGGCTCAAAAGGTTAGGCACACCGTTCGAGGAAAATTCGCCTTTTATACTTTCCGTGCCTGCACCGTCACCCATCTGAGCTACAAACTGCGTTTGTACTCTTGTTATGGAAAGGCCGTTATAATAGCCTTCGTTTACAAGCTTAAGGAAATTCTGAACAGTTATGGGCGCTACGGTTTCATCGAGCACCATCGTAATCTTACCATAGTTTTTGATGGACATTTCAACCGTGTGAAGAGTATGGCCTTCTGTGTCTACCGTAAGGTAGGGCTGGAAGGGCTCTGCCGCAGGGGGAACAGATTTTGTAGAGGGTGAGGGAACGCCGTTATTTCCCGTAACTCTGACTGCTTCAATAAGCGGCATATACTGCTCGTAAAGGAAGCCCATATCGTCTTTAATAGCTTTAGCGGGAATGTCGTTTGCCAACGCTTCTACGATATTCATGCCTGCCGTTACCCAACCGAAAGCAGCATAATCGCCGTCGAGATGAGGGCTGTCGCCAAGCATAATAAAGAACTGGTCGGAGGCGCTGTTCATAGAAAGGCCGTTGCGCGCCATGGATATGATGCCTTTTTTGTGAATGAGGTCGTTCTCGATACCGTTCGAGGAAAACTCACCCTTGATGCAATCTGTGCCTGCACCTGTGTTGTTCTGAATAACGAAGCCTTCGGACACGCGGGAAATATACGTATTGTTATAATATCCGCTATTTGCAAGCTTAAGGAAGTTTTCTACCGTAATGGGGGCGACTGTTGCGTCAAGCGTGAGGCTTACCGTGCCGTAATCCTTGAAAACGATTTCAACGTAATGGAGGCTGTGACCTTCCGTATTTACCGTTACATTCGCTTCAAAAGGCTTTGCCTTCATTTCTCCGCAAGATGCAAGAGAGAAAAGGGAAATGCCGAGAAGCATAAGAGTAAGCGTAAGGGAAATAAACTTTTTCATTATAAATAATTAATCCTCTGTTCTTGTAATTTTTACTTTCATTTCTGCGCCGGGCTCATCGAGCACTTCTACGCAGAGGTTCCAATTTTTGCTCACGCCCTCGGGGAAGGAGTTGAGCGAGTAGGAGAGCGATGCCGCGCCGCAATAATCGCGGGAGTTGAACACGGCGGTTGCAGGGTCTTCCGATTTGTAGAAGAAGGGAATTGCTTTCGGGTCTGTATCATCATAAAGAGGGCCGAACTTCACGAAGTTGCCGTTCTCGTCGCGTATTTCTTCCATACCCTTGCGAGGCTTCAGGGCAACGCCGAGGTCGTGGCGCTCACCGTTCGGGCGGTTAGAGGAAACACACTGCGCTTTCCAAAACCACTTTTTGTTTACAGCTTCGTCTATGTGCCACATTATAACGCCGCCCTTGGCTTCGTCGTATGTGAGAAACTCCTCGAAGCCTTCCTTCATACGAATTTCCGCAAGGTAATATTCGTCGGGGTTGGGGGTGGGAATTTTAAGCACGTTATTTTTGCCGGAAAGAACGGAATAGAGAGAATAAACGCCGTCTTCCTTTACTTCTTCAAGTATTGTCCACTCGAAAAGCAAGCGCTGGTAAGGGTCCATATAAGTGGGTGTGTTACCGCCGTTTGCGTGGTTGCCGCTGGACATAATAGAGAAGCGGCGGGGTGTGGGCCAGCGTCTTTCAGCATCTTCCGGGGGTGTATAACGGCTGTACATATCCTGTGCACCCAGGTTGTGGGCAAGCTCGTGCGCGGGCGTGCCTATTGTCATGCCCTTCATATCAACTCTTCTGTGCTCGCCTACGTTGGAGAAGCAGGTGAGGTGTATGCCGTCGCGCGTTTCAACCGTTATGTGCTGGCTTGTGCCGTGCACCATAAAACGCGCGCGTGGGTCGGGAGCGTTTT
>JAFTNI010000252.1 GCA_017451975.1 Clostridia bacterium | reverse complement strand
GAGGGGCTGCCAGTGGTGCGTGAAAGCAGTTTTCGCGCGTGGGTAAGCATTATGTACGGCTGTAATAATTTCTGCACATATTGCATAGTGCCTTACGTTCGCGGCAGGGAGAGAAGCCGCCGCCCCGAAATGATACTTGAAGAGGTTCGCGAGCTTGCCAAAAGCGGCGTGAAGGAAATAACCCTGCTTGGTCAGAACGTAAACTCCTATGGCAAGGAGTTTGGCGGAGAGTGCAATTTTGCGCACCTCCTTGCGGAAATTTGCAAAATAGAGGGCGATTTCACCGTGCGTTTTATGACGAGCCACCCGAAGGATGCTTCGCGCGAGCTTATAGACGTTATGGCGGCAAACCCTAAAATAGCGCGCCATTTCCACCTTCCCGTGCAATCGGGCAGCGACAGAATGCTGAAAATGATGAACCGCCACTACGATAAGGAGCAGTACCTTGCGCTCGTGGACTA
This sequence comes from Clostridia bacterium, assembly GCA_017451975.1. Taxonomy (GTDB): domain Bacteria; phylum Bacillota; class Clostridia; order Oscillospirales; family CAG-272; genus UMGS731. The sequence continues at coordinate 18,959 of JAFTNI010000252.1, read as the reverse complement.
TATGCGCGAAAAAATGCCCGATATAGCCATTACAACAGATATTATCGTGGGCTTTCCCGGTGAAACGGAGGAAGATTTCTTCGATACTCTTGCTCTTATGGAAAGAGTGAAATACGATATGATATTCTCGTTCATATATTCGCCCCGCACGGGCACGCCCGCGGCGAAGATGGAGCAGCTGCCCGAAAACGTGAAAACAGAGCGAATGAGCCGCTTGCTCGCGCTCCAGAACAAGCTGCTTGAAGAAAAGAATGAGGCGTACGTAGGCAAGACCTTGCGCGTGCTTGTAGAGGGCGCGAGCAAAACGAACGGCGCAAAAATGTCTGCCCGCACAGAGGGCAACAGAATAGTGCTTTTCGACGGCGACGAGAGTCTTACAGGAAGCTTTATAAACGTGAAAATAACGAAATCCTCGCCCTTTGCGCTTATTGGCGAGATTGAATAAAAATAACCGAAACGGAGAAAAAACTTATGACACCGATGATGCAGCAATATCTGGAAATAAAAGATAAGTACAAGGAATATATCCTCATGTACCGCATCGGGGACTTTTACGAGATGTTTTTTGAGGATGCGAAAGCGGCTTCCTCCGTGCTCGACCTCGTGCTTACGGGGCGCGATTGCGGCGAAGCAGAGCGCGCGCCTATGTGCGGTATACCTTATCACGCCGTGGAGGGATATATAGGCAGGCTTGTGGGCAAGGGCTATAAGGTTGCCATTTGCGAGCAGTTAGAGGACCCCGCGACGGCGAAGGGGTTTGTAAAGCGCGACGTTATACGCATGATAACGCCCGGCACGCTTATAGAATCCACCTTGCTCGACGAAAAGAAAAATAACTACATTTGCGGTATTTACTATACGGAAACGGAAATAGGCGTTTCCTTTGCCGATATTTCCACGGGCCAGATATCGGTAACATCGTTTACGGGCGATGAAAGGCTTGAAAAAGCCACTTGCGAAATCGGCGTTTACGCCCCGCGCGAGGTGGTACTGAACGTGGAAGCCGCCGAAATAGACGGCATGGAGCGCTTCCTGCGAGAGCGTATGCAGGCCGTTATAAACGATAAATGCCCCGAACGATTTGATGCGGCAGCGGCCATAAGAAGCGTGGCGGGCAGGTTTCCCTCGCTCCCCGAGGAGTTTGAAAACCCCGAAAACCCCGCGCTACGCGCTGTGGGCGGCGTGCTTTCCTACGTTGCCGAAACGCAGAAGAATAACCTTGAGGGGCTTAAAACGCTCAATTTCTACCAGAACGGCGAATACCTTGAAATAGATGCAAACACGCGCCGCAACCTGGAGCTTTCCGAAACGATGCGCTCGAAGGAAAAGCGCGGCACGCTCCTTTGGGTGCTGGATAAAACGCGCACTGCGGCGGGTGCGCGCTTGCTTCGCAAATATATAGATTTTCCGCTTAAGAACCCCCATTATATAAACAGGCGCCAAGAGGCGGTTGCCGAGCTTTACGAAAGAGTTATAGAGCGCGGCGAGCTTTCCGAGGCGCTGCACGGCGTGCTCGACCTTGAAAGGCTTATAACGCGCATAGTATACGGCTCTGCCAACTGCCGCGACCTTGTGGCGGTTAAGCAGACGGCAGAAAAGCTGCCCGAAATAAAACATATACTTTCGGGCTTTGAAAGCGAGGAGATATCGGGGATATACGATGAACTCGATACGCTCGACGATATTTACGGGCTTATTGCCGCCTCTATTGTAGACGAGCCACCCTTTTCCGTGCGCGAAGCGGGCTTTATACGCACGGGCTACGATGCAGACGTAGACCACCTGCGCTCTATAAAAGAGGATAGCACGGGCTGGATTTCCCGCATAGAGGAAGCGGAAAGAAGCGCTACGGGTATAAAAAACCTGAAGGTAGGCTACAACAGAGTTTTCGGCTACTACATAGAGGTTTCTAAATCCAACGTGGGCAACGTACCCGAAAGATATATAAGAAAGCAGACGCTTACAAACGGCGAGCGATACATAACGGAAGAGCTGAAGCAAATGGAAACGCAGATTCTTGGCGCAACGGAAAGGCTTTGCGCGCTGGAATATAACCTCTTCTGCGAAATACGCGAGCGCGTTGCGGCAAGCGTGCATAAGATACAGAAAACGGCATATTTGCTTGCCAAGCTCGACGTTTACGGCTCGCTTGCCGAGGTTGCCGCGCGCAACTCCTACGTGCGCCCCGAGGTTGGATATGGCGACGTAATTTCTATTAAAGACGGCAGGCACCCCGTGGTTGAGCAGTATGCCAAGGACGCATACTTTGTGCCCAACGACACAACGCTCGATTCGGGCGCGAACAAATTCATGCTTATAACAGGCCCGAATATGGCGGGTAAATCGACGTATATGCGCCAGGTTGCGCTTATAACGGTTATGGCGCAGATAGGCTCCTTCGTGCCGGCTAAGGAGGCGCGCATTTGCGTTGTGGACAAGATATTCACGCGCGTAGGCGCATCAGACGACCTTGCCATGGGGCAATCCACCTTTATGCTCGAAATGAGCGAGGTTGCGCACATTCTGCACAACGCCACGCGCCAGAGCCTTATTATCTACGATGAGATAGGCAGGGGCACAAGCACCTTCGACGGCCTTGCAATAGCGCGCGCCGTGGCGGAATACACGCTTAAAAAGGTTGGCGCAAAAACGCTTTTTGCCACACATTACCACGAGCTTACCTCGCTTGAGGAAGAAGAAAAGGGTGTTGTAAACTACAACATCGCGGCGAAAAAGAGAAGCGACGATATAATCTTCCTGCGCAAAATCGTGCGCGGCGCGGCAGATGACAGCTACGGTATAGAGGTAGCGAAGCTTGCGGGCGTGCCGAACGAGGTTGTGAAAAACGCGAAAAAGGTGCTTGCCGAGCTTGTAGCGGGCGCACCCGCGCAGGCGAAAGCGAAGAAAGCGGAAGAACCCGATTTCGGCTTTGTTTCGCTCGATAATATGAGCGAAAAAGCCGTTTGTGATAAGCTCCGCGCAGTTGATATAAATACACTCACCCCCCTTGAAGCGATAAACCTTATTTTTGAGCTTAAGAAGGATCTGAGGTAAATATGAAAGAAGTTCTCGACTTTGCAAAAGGCAAGATGACTTATGAAAAATTTGTAGAGGTGCTTGAGGAAAAGCCCGAGGTATGGGCTTTTCTTCAGGGCCTTGTGCCTGAGGATATAGCAGACGCAAACTGCGAATACCGCAAGAAATACAGCATATCTCAAAGCTTTGAAGCAAATGGATATGACGTGGAGGAAACGCTTACGGCGTTTGGCTTTGATGGCTTGGGAACAAAGATTGATGTTTGCAGGCTTGTTCCCAACCTTGTGGAATTTAATTACCCGGAAATAAAGGTAAAGCGCCTCGATCCTTTCGGCAAGGTGACAAAAACTCCGCTTGAAAAAATGAAGCTCGATTACCTCGGCGGAGAAGAGGCGGATGCAATAGTCGACGCGATCGTAGAAAACGAAGCGCTTTCCGATAAGGAGAAAAAAGCGGCTCTGAAAGAGAAATTCCATCTTGTGCCGCGCAAATATCCTCATTGGGTGCAGGAGCCGGAATGGCCTTGCGCAGGCGGAACGCCCATGAAATTTATTGCCGAGAAGAACGACGGCGATAAATTTGAATATACTTTCGAAAACGTTGAAACAGGCGAACAGAGAACGGTAGTGCAATACGCATAAAATTACGGCAACAACGCAGGGGAGAACCTTGCTCCTCCCGTAAAGCACATGAAAGGAAATTTTAATGCTGAAAATCGGAGATTGGGTAAAGCAGTACAGCTCGGGATATTGGCAGATTATAGATATCAAGCCGAAGTATGCCGAGGAAGACGTAGATAATGAAAACTTAAAATGCAAAAAGGGCGACCTTATCGGCTCTTGGGCACTTATGAAAAAAGGTTTTACGCCCAAAATGAAATTCCGTGTGGAAAGCGACTATTGCGATGCGGCTTGGTGCGTGCCCGTAAGTTCAGAAGAGCTTGCCGCCATAAACGAATACTTTTCAACGCATCCGAAGGATGCGGAAAAGTTTGAAAAAAAGCCTTTTGCGCCAAGACCTGCGATTACAACGATATGGCTTGAAATTCCCGAAGAAAAGCGAGCTGATATGGAAGTGGCGATATCGGAGCTTTCGGAAACATTTACCGAAAAGGAACTAAAAAGTTTCCTGGAAGAAAAGGGGCTTTTTAATTGTGTTTCCAAGCCCTCGCAGAACGTAAACGCTACCTTGCAGTGCGCCCATTTTTTCTGGGAACTTGATGAAAATTCTGATTGCATATACAGAACCCCTATACTTGAATACAGTGAGAAATAAATATGGGAATAATAAATGTTCTTGAACAGTCTGTGGCGAACCTTATCGCCGCGGGCGAGGTCGTGGAGCGCCCTGCCTCCGCTATAAAAGAGATGGTGGAAAACTCCATAGACGCAGGCGCGACGGAAATTACCGCATAGATAAAAAACGGCGGTATCTCCTTCCTTCGCGTTACCGATAACGGCGCGGGTATGACGCGCGAGGACGCGATGATATGCCTTCGCCGCCACGCCACAAGTAAAATTAAAAATGAAAAAGACCTTTACGCCATTATGACGCTCGGCTTCCGCGGCGAGGCGCTCGCCGCCATAGCCGCCGTGACGGAAATGCGCATAATGACAGCGAAGAAGGACGAGCCCTTTGGCACGATAGTCACCGCGAGCTACGGCGCTCTGCGCGACGTAGCCGACAGCGGTTGCCCCGTGGGCACGACGATAATTTGCGAGGGAATGTTTGCGAAAACGCCTGCGCGCCTCAAATTTATGAAATCCAACGCAAGCGAAACGGCGTACGTTGCCTCTGTTATGGAGAAAATGGCGATTTCCCACCCCGAGGTGGCGGTGAAATTTATAGCCGATGGGAAAATGCGCTTTTCCACTCGTGGCGACGGCAACCTGCAAAACGCCATTTATTCCGTTTTCGGCGCTATTGCCACGAAGTTTACGGAAGTGAAATATTCATACGGCGGAATGAAGGTGAAGGGGTATATTTCCTCGCCCGATAACGTGCGCGGCAACCGCGCTATGCAGCATTTCTTTATAAACGCGCGCTCTGTGAAGAACAAAACGCTCACGGCGGCGCTGGAGCAGGCTTACCGCTCCTATATACCGCACGATAAATTTCCCTCGTGCGTGCTGGATATTTCGCTTAATCACTCGCTTGTTGACGTAAACATACACCCCTCCAAGCTTGAGGTTAAGTTCAGCGATGAAAAGGCAGTTTTCGACGTAGTTTATTACGCCGTGCGCGGCGCGCTTGAAAACGCGCTTTCGCGCCCCGCGCTTGAAACGCTGAAAAAGGAAACCTCGCGCCTTACGGAAGAAAAGCTGAAGGTTGTTTCCGCTTTCACGGCAAAAGACGAGGCAAAATATGAAAAAATAAAGCTTACCGAGCAGGAAAAGCCCGAAGAAAGAAAAGAAGATAAAAAAGAAGAAGCAGAAGCGAAGCCCGAGCCGAAAACCGAAAAAACATTCACAAAACCGCCCGAATTTACGTTTCCCGAGGTGCCAAGGCACAAAATTGACGTTGATGCGGAAGAGTTTTCCACAAAGCCTGTGGAAAAAGGTGAGGAAAAGCCCGTGGAAAACCTGCGGGTAAATTCGGGAAAAGCGGAAGAGCAGGTTTCCTTCGGCTTTGCGCCGAAGAGCGAAGCCGCCGTCCGCTCAAAAAGTACTTTTTTGAGCGAAGCGGAGGCAAAGGCGATTTTCGGTACTTCGGAAATACCGCCCGCGCCGCCCGTGCCCGAAGATGCTCCGCCTATAGCAGTGGGCGAAGCGCTTGCAAGCGAGGAGCCGAAAATGCCGCCCGTACCCACGAAGGATGCAGCAATACCCGGCAAAACGGCGCGCGAAATACCCGAATATACGATAATAGGCGAGCTTTACGCGAGCTATGTTATAATGCAGCTTGAAGATAAGGTTCTTATAGTAGATAAGCACGCGGCACACGAGCGCATAAATTTTGAGATTCTGCGCGCGGGGCTTGAAAAGGTAGAGCCCGCAAGCCAGCTTCTTATGGTGCCCGAAAGCGTTATGCTTTCAAACGAGGAAGCCGCTACGGCAGCGGAATTTGAAGAAGAAATAACAAAAAGCGGCTTTGTTTTTGAAATAAAGGAAGGAAGGGCGGCGCTTATTTCGGGCATACCCTCCGGCTTTGATATAGCAGAATCCAAGGCGATGTTTTCTTCGCTTGTGGGCGAGCTTTGCGAGCACGGCGCGAACATCGAGTTCCGCAGAAGGAGCATTTTTGAAGCAGCGCTTTATCAGACCGCCTGCAAGGCTTCCATAAAAGCGGGAAGGGTATACGACGAAGCGATGATACGCTATGTTTGCGATAACCTTCTTCGCTACGATTGCATAAAATACTGTCCCCACGGCAGACCCGTTGCCTTTGAGCTTACCAAACGCGAGCTTGACAGGCGCTTTGGCAGAATAAAATAAAAACGTAATAATATAACCCCGAAAGGAGTAAAAAATGTTTAAACTTCTCAAAACAGAAAACCGCGCGCGCCGCGGTGAATTCACAACGGTTCACGGCACTATTCAGACGCCCGTATTCATGAACGTAGGCACCTGTGCTGCGATAAAGGGCGGTGTTTCCACAAAGGACCTGGAGGAAATCAAGTGCCAGGTGGAGCTTTCCAACACATACCACCTTCACGTTCGCCCCGGTGACGACGTTATTTACAAAATGGGCGGTATTCACAAGTTCTTCAACTGGTCGAAGCCCGTGCTTACAGATAGCGGCGGTTTCCAGGTTTTCTCGCTTTCTTCCTTGCGTAAAATAACTGAGGAGGGCGTGGAATTTGCTTCCCACGTAGACGGCAAGCGCATTTTCATGGGCCCCGAGGAAAGTATGCAGATACAGTCCAATATCGCCTCCACAATAGCGATGGCGTTTGACGAATGTATAGAAAACCCTTCGCCCCGCGAATACGTACAGGCTTCCGTTGAGCGCACGACGCGCTGGCTCGTTCGTTGCAAAAACGAGATGGCTAGGCTCAATTCTCTCGATAGAACGATAAATAAGCACCAGATGCTCTTTGGTATAAACCAGGGCGGCACATACGAGGATATCCGTATAGCGCACATGAAGGAAATTGCTAAGCTCGACCTCGACGGCTACGCCATAGGCGGCCTTGCCGTTGGCGAAGAAGCAGAGGATATGTACAGAATTATCGATGCGGTAGAGCCCCATATGCCCGTAAATAAGCCCCGTTACCTCATGGGCGTAGGCACGCCCGTGAACATTCTGGAGGCTGTTCACAGAGGCGTGGATTTCTTCGACTGCGTAATGCCTTCGAGAAACGCGCGCCACGGCTATATTTTCACGTGGGACGGCACACTCAACCTTAATAACGAAAAATATACAACAGATACAAAACCGCTTTCCGAGGTTTGCTCCTGCCCCGCTTGCCGCAACCACTCCCGCGGTTACCTTCGCCACCTCATTCGCTCGGGCGAGGTGCTTGGTATGCGCCTTTGCGTGCTTCACAACCTCTATTTCTACAACGAGCTTATGGAAAAAATACGCGAAGCTATTGAAAAGGATGAATTTGAAGCGTTCTACCAGAAATACCGCGTAATACTCGACCAGAGAATTTAATTTTATGATTAATATTAATATTGAACCTGCGAAAATTTACAAGGGCGATATAGCCCTTTCCCCCTCGGCGCGTTTTATACACGCGCCCGGGGGCAAGCCTGCGCAATGGTATATTTTCAGGCGAGAATTTGAAGTTTTCGGTAAAAGCGCCGTGCTTTCGCTCGGCGCTTGCCACTATGCAGAGGCTTATATAAACGGCAAGCTTGCCGTGCGTTTTTGCGAACGGGCATATCATTTCGATATAAAATACAAAGCCGCAGATATTTCCTCTTTTGTAAAAGAGGGTAGAAACACGCTTGTAATAATTGCCGACAGAGTGTGGGACGAAAACCGCGCGCCCGATTTTATAGTGCAGGTAAACTGCGGCGAGCGCATAGCGCTTGTAAGCGACGGGCGCTTCCGCGTGCACGAATACACGCCGCTTGCGCAGGGGGCAAACTTTTTTATAGAGGGCCCCGTGGGGGCAGAGGTTTTCGATGCGCGCAAGGATATTTTTGCGCCCGCCTTCGAAAACGGGTTTGACGACGGCGCGTGGGCAAACGCAGAGCCCGCAAGCGACGAAACCGTGAAAAACACGTTTACGCGCATTTCTCAGGATAAAACCGAAATGCAGACGCACACGCCCGTTTTCGCAAAAAGCTTTGTTTCCTTTGAAAAAAGCGAAGCGGAGCGCGGCATTTGCGCCGAAATAAAGGGCGAAAATAATGGACTTGTGCTTTGCGAAACGGAAATAAAGGCAGAGCGTGAATGTGAGCTTACCGTAGAAAACCTTGGCGGTGCTTTCGCGCTTGCCGTGGGCGGCAAGCTTTTTGCCTTCGGTGAAAAAATAAGCTTGCCCGCGGGCGCACACAGGCTTGCGCTTGCCGGCAGAAACCCGAAAATCTTCGTGCGCGGCGGCGGTTTTGCGCTCGGTAAATGGAAAAGGGCAGAGCCCGAAAAGCACGAAGCGCCGAAAAAGCGCGTGCCGCGCTTCCCGTGGAACGACCTTGCAGAGGAAAAGAAGCTGCCCGAAAAGGTAGAGTGCTTCCTTACCTGCAAAGCTCCGCTTGCTATGCGCGATGCAGGAGAAACGGCGGCAGAGCTTACTGCTTTTGAAAAAATAAAATATAAAAATTACTTGTCCTGCGTGGGTTCATTTTGCGATGAACGCATTGAAAAAGCCTCGCCACGCGCCGAAAGTAGGGAGGCGCTCGGCGTTACGGGCGCGGAAAGCCTTTTCTTTGCAGAGGGCGAGGCGCGCTTTGCCCCAAGCGAAAAGGATATTACGTTTATACTCGATTTCGGCGTTATGCACGTCGGCGGCATTTACCTTGAGGCGGCGGCAAGCGCGGGCACGAAAATTGACGTTTGCGCTTTCGAGGCAATAAACGGTGGCGGCATTGTTTTCGACGGTGAGCGCAGAATGGTTTCGTACATCTGCAAGGAAGGCGAAAACAGCTACCTTTCCCACACTCGCAAGGGCTTTCGCTACCTGCTTGTGAACGTGCCCGCAAGGCGCGAGGAGCTTGTGATAAAAAACATTTATCTTTACGAATGGCGCTTTCCCGCGGAAAGTAAAACGCGTTTTGCTTGCTCAAGCGCGCGCCTTAACGACGTTTACAGAATGTCGCTCGACACCGCGAAGGTATGTATGCTCGACGCATACGTCGATTGCCCCGGCTACGAGCAGAATATATGGGTGGGTGACGCGGGCGTGACCTCGCTTGTGAACCTTACAAACTTCGGTGCCTACGGCTTCGACGGCCGCTTTCTTTCACTTATAGCGGGCTCTGTAGACGATGGGCTTGAAAGACTTTACCGCCGCGGCAACAAGCGCTATGTGGCAAGAAAATTCTTGCCCTGCGCCTCTTTCCCCACGTACCCCGAGGGCAATATTCCGATATGGAGCTATATGTGGCTGCTTTCGATTGCAAACCACTATGAATATACGGGCGATAAAGACCTGATGCTTTCGCTTATGCCCGCCGCAGAGGAAACCTTTGCGCGCTCGCTTTCGCTTATGAGCGCGCGCGGCTTGCTTTCCATCGGCGGCGCGTGGAACCTTATAGAATGGGGCAACAACGACGTTGCGGAATACGGCGAATGCGTGGCAAACAGCATGATGCTTTCCTACTGCTTCAAAAAATTCGCGGGAATTTTCGAAATGCTCGGCGAAGCGGAAAAGGCGGCGGAATACGCGCGCCACGGCGAAGAAATAAAAGCCGCCGTAAATAAATACGCGTGGAGCGAGGAGCGCGGAGCGTACGTAGACACCGTGCGCGACGCGGAAGGCTACGAGGGCTACCTTGCCTACTACGCGGAAATCGGCAAAGAGCCGCTTTCCTTCCAAAAATATATGTCGCTTTCGCGCGTGAGCGTGCAAACAAACACGTTTGCCGTGCTTTACGGCGTAGCAGAGGGCGAGCGACGCGAAAAAGCGCTCTGCCTGCTTGCAGATAATATAGAAAAGGGCGTTTACATTTCAGGCTCGCCCGCGTACCGCACGGCGGGCAAGCCCGACGAGGCGGAAGCGCCCGGGGGCATTGTTCACATAGGCTCGCCCTTCTTTATGTATTTTGCGCTTGGTGCGCTTTTCGAAAACGGATATGCCGAGCTTGCTCTGCGCTCTATCGAGCGCGAATGGGGCGATATGCTCGATGCGGGCGTTACCACCTGCACGGAAAGCTTCAACAGCAAAACGGAGTGGAAAACGCGAAGCGTGGCGCACGCATGGTCTGCCTCGCCCGCGATCTACGCTGTAACAGAGGTGCTGGGCGTGAAGCCGCTTGCGCCCGGGTTTGAAAAATTCACGGTTAAGCCCTGCGAAAGCAAGCTTACATATGCGAAGGGCAGTGTGCCCACACCGCACGGCGAAATTTACGTTGAGTGGCGAAGAAACGCGCACGGCGGCATTGAAATAGAGGTAAATGCGCCCGAAGAATGCAAAAGAGTGTGATTTTCAGATAAAATCGCGCAAAATATATTGCAATAATAAATAATTTTTGGTAAAATAATAACGAAATCTTTGTTTTCAGGTGGATTATGGTTGGTCTTAAAAGACTTCTGAGCTACGCGCGCCGCGCGTGCGACGATTATAATATGATTGAAGAAGGCGACGTTATCGCCGTCGGCGTTTCTGCGGGGAAGGATTCACTTTCCTTGCTCTATACGCTTTCAGCGCTTGCGCGCTTTTACCCGAAAAAGTTCAAGCTTATCGCCATAACAGTCGATATGGAGTTTGATGAGCTTGGCGACGGCAGGGCAAAGGCGGATTATACGCCTATTGCAGAGCTTTGCAAAAGCCTTGGGGTGGAATACTTCGTGGAAGAATCGCATATTGCTAAAATAGTTTTCGATATCCGCCGCGAAAAAAGCCCGTGCTCGCTTTGCGCAAAGCTTCGCCGCGGTGCGCTTAACGAAGCGGCAAAGCGCCTTGGCGCAAACAAGGTGGCGCTGGGCCACCATTTCGACGATGCGGTGGAAACGTTTATGCTCAACCTTTTCTACGAGGGCAGAATAGGCTGCTTTTCGCCCGTTACTTACCTTGACAGAACCGATATAACCGTTATCCGCCCGCTTGTTTACGCGCCCGAAAAGGACGTGGAATATTTTGCGCGGCATACAGAGCTTCCCGTAATAGAAAGCTGCTGCCCCGCCAACAAGAACACGGAGCGCGAGGAAATGAAAAAGCTCCTTGCGGAAATAGAGCGCGGCAACAGGGGCTTGCGTCACCGCATTTTCGGCGCTATGCTTCGCGGCGGTGTTTCGGGCTTCAAGGATGCAAAAATCAAAACCTACGACGACGAGTAAACCGAATGTATAAACCCGCACATTTTGCGAAAAATACTAAAAAAGTGTTTTTCGAGGGGAATATGCAAGAAAACGGAGAACTTTTTCAAAAATACTGCGCCCATATAGGCGGGCGCGTTACCGTGGTTTCGGCAGAAGGGGGCAGGGCCTGCCTTTCTTCCCACCTTTGCCACGGGCAGAAATGCGAGGAAAGAAATTTTAATACGGCGCTCGGCTTGCTTGGCGTGCGCAGTGTTGACATAAATCAAAAACAAGAATAGAGGTAATAAAAATGGCTTTCAAATTTTCCGACAAATACTTGAAAAACACAATCACGAAGGAAGACCTTGACGCTATCGCGCCCGAAATCGCGGCGGCGGCAAAAATGCTCGACGAAAGAAGCGGCGAGGGTGCAGACTTCCTCGGCTGGGTAGACCTTCCCGTAAATTACGATAAGGAAGAAGCGGCTAGAATAGACGTTGCAGCAGAAAAAATCAAAAAGATGGCAGACGTGCTTATCGTTATCGGTATCGGCGGCTCCTACCTTGGCGCTCGCGCGGCTATCGAATTTGTAAAAGGCAACTACTACAACGAAAAGAAAAAGGACACACCCAATATCTACTTCGTTGGTAACGATATCAGCTCCTCTCACCTTTCCGATATCCTCGCTATCTGCGAAGATAAAGATGTTTGCGTAAACGTAATTTCCAAATCCGGCACAACTACGGAACCTGCTATTGCTTTCCGCGTATTCCGCGACCTTCTTTACAAAAAATACGGCGAAGCTGCTAAAGAAAGAATTTTCGTTACTACGGATAAAGCACGCGGTGCGCTTCGCGGCGAAGCAGACGCACGCGGCTATGAAAGCTTCATAATTCCCGATGACGTTGGCGGCAGATTCTCCGTTCTCACAGCAGTTGGTCTTCTTCCCATCGCCGTTGCCGGCATCAACATTACGGAAATGCTTGAAGGCGCTGCAAAGGCACGCGAAGATTTTGCACAGGGCGACGTTCACACGAACGACTGCCTCAAATATGTGGCTATGAGAAATATCCTCAACCGTCGCGGCAAAACAATCGAGCTTCTTGCGGTTAACGACCCCGCAGTTACGATGACTTGCGAATGGTGGAAGCAGCTCTTCGGCGAAAGCGAAGGCAAAGACGGCAAGGGTATTTACCCCGCATCTGTTGTTTACTCCACAGACCTTCACTCCATGGGTCAGTTCGTTCAGGACGGTACACGCCTTATGTTCGAAACGGTTCTCAATATCGATATTGAAGACGGCGTAACGATCCCTTACGATGAAGAAAACGCAGACGGCCTTAACTTCCTCGCAGGAAAATCGCTCAACTTCGTAAACCAGAAGGCACACCTCGGCACAGTGCTTGCTCACACAGACGGCGACGTTCCCAACCTCGCAATCAACATCACGAGCAAGAGCGCTTTCGATTTCGGCTACCTCGTTTACTTCTTCGAAAAAGCTGTTGCCGTTTCCGGTTACACAATAGGCGTTAACCCCTTCAACCAGCCCGGCGTTGAATCTTACAAGAAAAATATGTTCGCGCTTCTCGATAAGCCCGGCTATGCAGAGCATAAAGCAGAGCTTGATAAACGCCTTGCAGACCTCGCGTAAAATAAATAACTATGCAAAAGGCAGTTCCCCCTGCCTTTTGTTTTTTGGGTGATATATGCAAAATTTCAAAAACAGAAAATTTCTGCTTGTATTATTGCTTTCTGCGCTCGTGTTTTTTGCACGCGTGCTTATGGAAAACGTGCATTTCGGCTATATTGCCGCGCTTGCCGCCGTGCTTTCGCTCGCGGCTTTTGCGCTTGGCGGCGGTTTTGCAAAAAAATGGGCAAGCGCCGTTTTTGCCCTCTTTCTGCTTATTTCTTCGGCGCTTTCGCTTTTTTACGGCGCGAAAATTGCACAAAAGCGCGAAAGCGCGCTCGCCTTTGCCACGGGAGAGGTGCTTTCCGTTCGCGCAACCGTAAGCGAGGTTCGCTTTGAAAGCGCCTACGCTTCCTCTTACATTGTAAATGTAAGCGAGGTGGGCGGCAAGCCCGTAAGCTTCGGCGCAGTGCTTGAAACAGAGCATGGCTCCTCTTTTGAATACGGCGACGAAATAAGCTTTGAAGCCGTTTTAACCGAAGCGGGCGAGGAAAAGACGTACCTTCGCGGCAAAAACGTTTTCGTTTGCGCTATCTCCGAAAACGCCGAGCGTACGGGCGCTTTGGAGCAAGGCTTGCTGCAAAAAATAAAAGAGGCGAATGAAAAGCTTGCCGAGCGCTTTGTGAAGCTTGTGGGCAGGGAAGAGGGCGGCTTATGCTCCGCGCTCATTCTCGGCAACAAAAGCTTTGTGGGCACGGGGCTTAAGCTGGATTTTTCACGCTCGGGCATTTCGCATTTGCTTGCGCTCAGCGGCCTGCACCTTTCCGTTATTGCGGGGGCGCTCGATTTACTGCTTCGCGGATTTTTAAAGAAAAAGTGGCGCTCTGCCGTTCTTATCGTGTCGGTTTTCGCTTTTGCGCTTTTCACGGGGCTTTCCGCCTCTGTGCTTCGCGCGGCGGTAATGCTCGCTTTCGTTTACGCAGCCGAGTTTTTCGGCGAGGAAAACGATGGGCTCACGGCGCTTTTTGCCGCCGTGTGGGTAATACTGCTTGTAAACGGCAACGCGGTTTACGACGTTGGCTTTCTGCTTTCCGTTTTCGCCACTCTCGGCATAATTTTAACTCGCCCTGTGTTTGAGGGGCTCTTTGCCGTGCTGAAAGCACCGCGCAAAAACGCGCTTTTGCGCGCGCTTCGCGCCGTGGCGAAATATTTCTACGGCATTTTTACAATGAGCGCGGCGGCGTTTTTCTTCACCTTGCCGATAATCGGCTTTTCATTTGGAGAGGTTTCTTGGGTTGGCATTTTTGCAAACTTTGTTTTCTTGCCGCTTGCCACGCTGCTTATCGTTTCCTGCGCGCTTTTTATACCTCTTTCCTACGTGCCCGCGCTGTCGGGCGCGGTTGCCGCATTATGCAAGGGGCTTTCGGGCGCGATAATTGCGCTTTCCGCGTGGGTTTCAGATTTCCGCGGTGTGAGCGTTTCGCTTCGCTACCCGTTTGTGCCGTATCTGCTTTTGCTCCTCTTGCTCGGCATATTTGCCTGCATTTTTATGAAAAAGCTTTCGATTGCAAAGCTTTCCTTCGGTATGCTCGGCTCTCTACTTGCCTTTACCGCTTGCTTCGGCATTTACGAAAGGGTCAGCGAGGGCGATATGCTTGTGCGCGTGGGCGCGGGCAGGTCGGGCGAATACGCCGCGTTTTGTGCAGGCGGCGAAAGCTGCGTTATAGATATTTCCACGGGAGGCTATTCTTTTATGTACGAAGCGCTTTCAAGCCGCGAATATTTCTGCGAAACGGAAATAGATAACCTCGTGCTTACTCATTACCACAACCACCATACGGGTTCGCTTGAAAGGCTTTTCGATGCCGTGAAGGTGCGGTGCGTTGTTTTGCCACTGCCCGAAACGGAAAAGGAGCAGGAAACATTTGCTTATATTTGCGAAGAGATTTCGGCAAACGGCGCGGAGCTTGCAACTTACGCGCGCGGCGGAGATTACGAAAGTGGCGGCTTTAAAATAAATTTTGCGCCGTTGCAAAAGCTCAGCCGTTCGGAAAAGCCGCTTATAGCATTTACGGTAACGCACGGCGTAAATACGTTTTCTTACATAGAGGGCGCGGCGCTTGAATCTGCCTTCGATTACAGCGCATACCTCGCCTCCGACACGGTTTTTGTGGGTGCACACGGGCCTGCGCGCAAATTCGGCGTGTATGCGGACATTTTTTCGGGCTCAGGGCGCGTAATTTTTTCATCGGGTGCACGAGAGCTATTCCGCGGCACGGAATATCTTGCGGGCACATTTGACATTGCCGATTACGGCGGAGAAATGGAAATTTTATACGATAACTGATAAAAAGAGCTGTGTTATTGCAAACACAGCTTTTTTTGCATATTTGCCGTTTTTTGGGTAAACAATCATAAAAAATCAAGATGGATGTGATGTTTTATGCCACAAGAAAACGAAGTTTCCGCCGTTACTTATAAAATAGCAGTAAAATCGGCGGCAAGGGCTTACAGAAAAGCTTCCGCGCGCATTATTGCAGGCGGCGGCGAAGGCGAGCTTTACCGCGCCGCCGCGCTTTGCCCGGCGCTGTGCCTTCGCGCGCGAAGCGCGTACGAGAATATTGCCGCCTATAAATTTTTGCCCTCGGGCGGTGGGGAAAGGGCAGAGGTATTTTGCCTTGCCGCCGAATTTTTGGAAAGCGGAGAGGAGGTAAGCGAGGCAAAAATTTTCGCTTTTCTTTCCTCACGCAGCAAAAAATTCGGCAGTATAACGCTTTCTGTTTTGCCCGATGCACTTTTTGCAGAAGCTTTTTTGCGTATATCGCAGAGCGTGTGCGAGAGCAGAGCAGAGGGGCTTTCGCGCCTGCTGCGCTCGGCGGAAAATTTGAGCTTTATAGATTTTTCGCGCGTTTTTCTTACTTTTTCTGTTTCGGCAGAGGTTTTTGCGGCGGAAAAGGCGGGGGTTTTCGGCGCTTGCGACGATAAAACGAAGTTCAAGTATATCGCCGCGCTGCTGGAGCTTTGTAAAAAGGAGGGGCGCGGCGAGGAAGAAAAGGCGCGCGAGCTTGTGCGCACGGCAAACGTGCGCGGCGTGCATATAGGAGAGCTGATTTTTAAAAGTAAGGCTTACGTGCCGCGCATATATACGTTTTGCCTTATTTTTTCCACGCTTCTCATAACGTCGATTTATTTTATTATTTGCGGGCGCGGCGCTTTGGCCCTTGCAACCGCACCCGCCGCGGCAATCGCCGCATACGGAATGGTAAAGGAACTGCTTTCTGTTTGCTTTAAATATGCGGGCGGCGATGGGCTTATGCGCCTGGGCGCAGAGCGTGCAAGGAAAGAAAAAGCCGTTATTGCCATTATGAGCATTATAACGGGGCGCGAAAGCGACGGCGAGCTTTTCGAAAGGCTTGAAAACTTCTACCTTGCGGAAGAAAACCCAAACCGATTTTACGCTATAGTATGCAACTTGCCCGATAGCAAAAAGAAGCGCGGCGCGGGCGACGAGAAAATTATTGCCTCGGCGCTTGCAAGGGTAGAGGCGCTGAACGCAAAATATGGGGCACACTTCGGTATTTTCGTGCGCGAGCGCAGATATTCTCGCTCCGAGGGGAAATATATAGGCTGGGAGCGCAAGCGCGGCGCGGTGCTGGAGCTTTGCCGTTTTATGCGCGGCGAAAAAACAAGCATTTCGCATTTTATAGCCGAAAGGGACTTTCTTGCAGGGGCGAAATATCTCATAACGCTCGATGCCGATACGAACCTTTATGCCGGCGCAGGCGATGAGCTTGTGGGAACGATGCTCCACCCCCTGAACAAGCCCACCGTACGCGACGGTGCGGTGGTTTCGGGCCACGCCGTAGTGCAGCCGCATATTGCACCCACACTTGAAAGCGCGGCGGGCTCTGCCTTTGCCACGGTGACGGCGGGCAACGGCGGCATAGATTCCTATGCGGGCGCGGCTTTCGATATATATGAAAACGTTTTCGAAAGCGGCTGCTTCTGCGGCAAGGGGATTATAGACGTCGACGTTTTTCTGGAGGTTTGCGATGGATTTTTCAGAAGCGAAAGAATTTTAAGCCACGACCTTCTGGAGGGCAACCTTACGGGCGCGGCGATAGCCTCGGATATAACTCTTACAGATTCCGCGCCAAAAAATGCGCTTGCATACTATACGCGCCAGCACCGCTGGCTTCGCGGCGACCTTCAAACGTTGCCTTACCTTTTCCCTTACGTTAAAAATGCGCGCGGCGAAAAAATAAGAAACCCTATGGGCGTGCTTGCAAAATATAAAATTGCCGATAATCTTATAGGCGCGCTTTGCCCGTTTGCAACGCTTACGGCGGCGCTGGCCGTGGCTTTTTTTGCAGGTGAATACCTTGTTTTCGCACTACCGTTCCTTTTTGCCAACCTTATTTTCCCAATATTGCGCGCCGTTATATCGCTTTTTTTGCCCGGCGGAGCAAAAAAAGCCGTGCGCCGCTTTCATTCGCGCGTTATGCCCCATATTCTCGGCGGCTTTTGCTACTCGTTTTATAAAATCTGCGCGCTGCCGCACGAAGCTTTTCTCTTTGCCGATGCCGCCGTGCGCACCGCTTACCGCTTCGCTATAAGCAAGCGCAATTTTCTGAACTGGAAAACCGCGGCGGCTGCCGAAAGCGAGCAAAATGGGCTTGGGCGGTACGTTCGGGAAATGTGGTTTTCGTTTACCGCGGGTGCGCTTGCAATACTCTCGTGGCGGCTTATTACGGTAATTCTCGGCTTTTTATGGCTCTTTTTCCCGTTTTTCGCTTTCCTGCTTTCTTGCGAAAGCCGAGAGGAGCGCGGGCTTTCGGCACGTGAGCGAGAATCGATTTTTGGGTATGCAGAGGAAATGTGGGGCTTTTTCCGCGATAACGTGGGCGAAAACACGAATTTCCTGCCGCCCGATAACCGCGCGTATTCACCTGCGGAGCGTGTGGCGTACCGCACCTCGCCCACGAATATAGGGCTTTACCTCGCCTCGCTTATGGGCGCGCGCGACCTAGGCTTTATAAACAGCCGCGAGCTTTGCCAAAGCGCCGAGCAAACGGCAAAAACGCTTGCTCGGCTTACGAAGTGGCGCGGACATTTATATAATTGGTACGATATAAAAACGCTTGAAATTCTGGGCGAGCCGTTTGTTTCCACAGTGGATTCGGGCAACCTTGCCGTTGCGCTCTGCGCCTTCTGCGAGGGCTTGAGAGAATACGCGGCGGAATGCCCGCGCTTACTGGATGTTTTGCGAAGCTATGAAAATTTTATAAGGGCCATGGATTTCACGGCGCTTTACAATAAAAGCGCGCGCCTTTTTTACATCGGCTACGATGCGAAAAGGGAAAAGCACAGCGCGGCATTTTACGATACCTTTATGAGCGAGAGCAGAATGACGGGCTTTTTTGCCGTTGCCACGGGGCAAGCCCCGCGCGAGCATTTTTTTGCGCCATCGCGCAAGCTTGTGGGCGCAGGGGCTTATGCAGGCATAGCCTCCTGGAGCGGCACTGCTTTTGAATATTTCATGCCTGCGCTTTTTTTGCCCACCGTGCCGGATTCACTTTCGGCAGAGGCGCTTTCATTTGCCTACCGTATGCAGAAGAAAAACGCCGTGAAGCAAGATTTTTTCGGCAAAAAGCGGAAAATTTTCGGCGTTTCGGAAAGCGGATATTGGCAGTTTGATGCCGAAATGAATTACCAATACAAGGCGTTTGGCATAGGCGGGCTTGCGCTCGACCCGGATGGGCGAAGCGCGCCCGTGGTTTCGCCGTACTCCACTTTTCTTATGATGCGGGAAAACCCTGCGGAATGCCTTGCGAACCTTGAAACTCTGAAGAAAATGGGCGCGCACGGCGAATACGGCTTCTATGAAGCGGTAGATTGCGATAAGCGGCGCGTTGGTGCGGGCTTTGCCGTTGTTAAAAGCTATATG
>JAFTNI010000251.1 GCA_017451975.1 Clostridia bacterium | reverse complement strand
CTTGTAGCAGAATACGCAAGTGGAATGAGATGGGATAATCTTGGAAAAAGAGCGGGCTTTATCTATATACCGGGCAATTTTATACCGAACGAGGAGGGAAAGCTCGTTTTCACGGAGGAAAATAAAATCGTTTACGTTGGTCTTGCAGACAGAAGCAAGCGCTATGAAATAGACCTTCCCGAAAATATATCGGTAAAAATTACGGGCTTTCAAGGCTGTCGCCATTACGTGGGCGAGTACACGAGCCTTGAAGCAACGATAGTAAAATATGACGAAAACGGCGAAAAATATATTAAATGCGGTATTTTTGTGCTGAATACCAAAACGGGCGAAAACTTCTTTATCTGGGACGAAAGCAAAAAATACAACAGTAAATGGGAGGAAATATGAAAAAGCTTATTTGCATAATTTTAGCGCTCTTTTCGCTGTCCCTTTCCTCATGCGGTGAGGGGGAGCCGCCGCCAAAAACGGAAGAGCTGAAAAAAGACGAATGGGTAACGCCCAATGACTATATGGACGAGCGTTTTATGTATATGGGCATAGAACGCTATGATACGGAGGAAAGAGTGGTTACCGCGCTTTGCCCCGACCCACTCTGCGACCACGGAGATGGGTGTGTTATGAAAAATGCTGGCGATATAGTGCTGATAACGGAAAAATATATCTATTTCAGAAGCACTTTTATGGCTAAAAAATACACGCGATACGATAAAATTAACAACAAATACGAGGAATTTTTCGTGGCAGAGGGGCAGTGCGGATATGCCTTTTTGGTGGGTGATGACATATACCTTTGCGCGAGCGAATATGAGTATGACGACACGGGCGAGCTTACGGGAGAGGTGTGGCATATGTACCTTGCGGAAAACGAGGGCGCACCCGTGAAAATAACGGCAGAGCCTTTGCCCTCAAGCGTTATGATACACTCCTACAACCCGGGGCAAGGGAAAATAGTTGCCTATTTTGAGAGTACGTTTTTTGAAACGGACGGCAGCTTTTCATATATCGAATACTGCGAAAGACCGCAAATCTCCCACGGCGGTTACTACTACAAAATGAGCTATAACAAGGTAGACCCTCAAAAACCAGGTACGTGGTGCTTCAAATATGAGCGCACGAGCGTCGAAACTGGCGAAACAGAGCTTATAGTGGATAACGCGGAGGTCATTCGCATTATAGAGAACGCGGAAAGCGAGTTTGAGGGCATCGCGTGGACGGATAAAAACGGCGTGGCATACTACAAAAGCTTCGACGGCGGCACATCACATACGTGGGATTTCGGTGATGACTACACCGTGCATAATATTTTGCTCGGCAACAAGCACGCGCAGACGGGCGAATGGTTTCTGGTCGGCGTAGCAAAATGGCAAAAGGACGAGCAAGGCAACTTCGTGCTGAACGAAGTGGGAAACCGAGCTATAGGCGAGTGCTACACGATGGCGTTCAACTTTGTAACAGGCGAAACCTTTGAATTTAAGGAGTGAGAAGATGAAGAAGATAACGGCGTTTCTCATTATTATGATTTTGATGCTTACGCTTATTTCCTGCGGTAAAGAAGAGCCCAAAGGCGAATATGTAAACGACAGGTATTTTTATGAAAGCTTGCGCCTTGCTGAAGAAGGCTATAGTGTGCTTGTGGAGTTTGACGTTGTGGCGGGAAGCGCGCGTGTGCCTTGCCCTGACCCGCTTTGCGAGCATGGCGAGGGGTGCCTTGTTTCAGACGTAGGCGGTTGCCGTACATCGAAAGATTGCGTTTATTTCTACAAGGACGGATTCAGAGTATACAATCCCGCAAAAAACGAAATAAACTTACTTTTTGAAAGCGGCGCGCAGGTTTTCGGTCCCGGGCAGGGCGCGGGGAACACCGTATATTTTACGGTGTATTCCTATGATTATGAGGATACAGGTATGGTCACAGGCTCGGGTCACGACGTATACAGATACGACGAGCAGACATACAAACTCGAAAAGCTGACGGAAGAAAAGCTTGCAAACAAAGTTGATTTTGTGGAGTGCAAGGGCGAGAAAATCATATGGTCTTTTTTCGGTGAAGGGCAATACACCACCGACTTGAATTTCCAAAACAAAACTCCGTATGAAGCGCCGAAAGAGGAATATACCCTTGAAATAAATTCTCGCCTGCCGCATTCAGGTGTGGCTTTTGAATGCTGTAAAACCGATAATGCGAGCGGAGAAAAAACTCTTGTTTTTCCGCCCGCAAGCTCTTACCGCTATGCGAGCTATGAAAAGAAGGATGCGTTTTTCTACATTCCCGCAAAGCTCGTGCAAACAGGGGTGAACGAAATAACCGGTGAACCTGAATATACGTACTACCCGATGAAAAGTCTTGTTTACGTAAATGCACATAATACGAGCGACATGTACATGTGGGAGTTTCCGAATGGTACAGGAATTACAACTGCGTTTATGCACGCAGATAACCACCGTGCGGTGGGCAAATACGTGGCTTTTCCTTGCAACAAAACGGAATACAGCGAAGCGGGCGAGCGCCATACTTACGGCGGCGTTTTCGTGGTAGACACCGAAACAAAGGAAACTTTCACCTTGTTTTACGGGGAAGAAAGCCGTACGATTGATTAAAGGAGTAAAATATGATCTCAGCAAAAAATATTTCAAAAAGCTATAAAAGCGTGCGCGCGCTTACGGATTTTTCCTATGATTTCGAGCGCGGCATATACGCTATACTCGGGCCTAACGGCAGTGGGAAATCCACGCTTATGAACATTATGACGGGAAACCTGAAAGCCGACGGCGGCGCGGTTTTCGTGGGCGACGGTGGCGATTTGCCCGATTATATGTTCGGCTACTGCCCGCAGTACCCGGGAATGTACCCGAATTTTACGGCATACGAAATGCTCGATTACATAGGAATTCTGAAAAACGCTGAAAACCGCGCGAAGCAAATAGAGCGTTTTATCGAAATTTTTGAACTTGGCGAATATAAAAATAAGCGCGTGGCATCGCTTTCGGGTGGCACGAAACAACGCCTTGCCATAGCGCAGGCGTTTATGGGCGCGCCCGAGCTTGTTATACTCGACGAGCCGACGGCAGGGCTTGACCCCTTGCAGAGAATAAACGTGAAAAACTTTCTCGCCGAGCAGGCGAAGAAAACGGCGATAATCGTTTCCACGCATATCGTAAGCGACGTGGAAAATATCGCACACGAGGTGATAATGCTCAAAAAAGGCCAAATTGCGCTGAGCGGTAAGCTCGGTGACGTGCTTTCGCGTGTAGATGGCAAATGCTTCACGGCTGGCGCGGAGAATATTTCGCGGAATTTTGACGGTGTATACAGGCTATGCGGCGCGGATATGCGCATTGTGGCAGATGCGATTCCGTTTGAGGGAGCTGTGCCCGACGCACCCGAGCTTGAGGACCTCTACCTTTCTGTTTTCGGTATGGGGGACGATATATGAAAAACATCGTTTTATATGAGGCAAAGAAGCTTATAAAAGCGAAAAGTGTTGTGTTGCTCTGCATTTTGCTCGCCGTTTTCAATATCGTTATAAGCTTTTTCGGCGTTCCTTCGGATAACGTGACCACGCAGGAAAAATACGATAAGGTGGCGGCGAACGTAATATACACGGCGAAGGTAAACCTTTCGCAGATAGTGGATAAGGAAAGCGAAAGCGCGCTTTATCAGAAGGATATTATCGCGCGGTTTGAAAATTTACAGGAAAGCGTAAAGGTCGCGCCCGTGAAAGGGTATGATTCCTTGCTAATGTCGCCGTATCCGTACCTTTCGGCGCTCGTTTTTTGCGTGTGGGCGGCGCTTTACTCGGCTCTTTCGGAATATTCGGCAAACCTCGCGCTCCTTTCCTGCAAGAAAAAGCGCGGCGCGATTGCTTTGGCAAAGCTTTTGATGCTTTGCGCGTGCGCGCTCGGCTCGGTTTTGATCTTCAGCGTTTGTTATTCGCTTGGTACGCTTTTTGCCGTGGGTTTCGCTGGGGCTCTCGCGCTCGCACAGAGCATAGCCGCATACATTCGTTGCCCGTATGAAATAAACGTGCTCACGGCGGTGGTTTTGCGTGTGTTTTTTGCGTTCGCGGCGGTTCTGCTTGCGGCGGTGGCGGTGCACCTTGCCGCGCTTGCCGTGAAAAAAATAATCCCCGCGCTCGTCTGCATTATCGCGCTTATCGGGGCGGATTATATACTTGCAGATGCGGCGGGGAAGGATATTTTTTCGCTGTTCTACAACTACAACTTCCGCGTGCTTATCGGCGGAGAATACCTCGCGCGTTACAGCGGAATGAAGATAGGCACGTTTGTAACGCAACCGTTTATAATGCTCGCGGTGATTGTTTTGGGTGTAGCAGTTTTAGGTGCGCTTTCGATGCTTGTTTTCCGCAAAGCGGGAAGCATAAAAAGCGTTGGTGCAAAGCGCACACGCGGAAAAAGGGGAGAATCGCACGGAAAAAGCCTCGGATTTTACGAGTTTAAGAAGTTTTTTCGCGGAAAAACCGTGATTGTGGTGCTGATACTTGTACTTTTCAAGCTTTTCACACTCCATATGCAGGTAGAAGAACCGGACAGCGATTATGAAAACGTATATAAATATTATCTCGCGGAGATGGAGGATATGGGCTATACTACGCAAGGGGCTTACG
The DNA here is from genome assembly GCA_017451975.1 of Clostridia bacterium. Taxonomy (GTDB): domain Bacteria; phylum Bacillota; class Clostridia; order Oscillospirales; family CAG-272; genus UMGS731. The sequence goes on along the minus strand of JAFTNI010000251.1, from coordinate 1,323 downwards.
TTGCGCGCGAAACGAATAGGTGCCTAAAGGCAATAGCTGAAGCTGAGGAATATATGAATGCCTATATTGACAACAAGGAGGACGACCACGATAAATTCCTTGAATATGCCGCGTCCGTAGGCGCGTACGAGCTGAAATACGAGGTGCTTAAGGATATAAAGAGTCAGCTTGATGACGTGAACACCGTGAGGGAAAAGGGGCTCGACGCAAAGCTCATCTACGCCACGGGCTGGAACGCGCTTTTCTCGCTTTCGCCCGATTATATCTGCACGGTGTTGCTCGCTTTTGTACTGATACCGTACGCTCTGCTCGATAAAGAAAGTAAGTTTGATTCTATAATGCGCGCTTCAGTTATAGGAAAAAAGCGCGGTGCACGCAGATTGTTGGCGCGAAAAACGCTTCTTATGCTCGGCTTTGCTACGCTTGCCTCCGTATCGTTTTTTGCGCTTGACCTGTGGCTAGTGCACAGCAGAATAGGCCTTGCTTCGCTCGGTGAATACGCCGTCGGCACTGTTTTGCCCGAGCTTTTGTGGGGCTTGCGCCTCTGGCAAGTGTTGCTTCTTCGTGCGGCTATGGCTATGATTGGTGCAGGGCTTATTGTCACTGCGGCACACGTTCTGGGCAAGTTTACGCAGAACAGCATGGCGGCACTTCTCATTTTTGCGGGTGTGCAATTTTTAGCTGTACTTGTAAGCAGTATGACGGATGTGTTTTTCGCTTTGGATCTAAGCTCGTTTTTCGGGTATGTAGTATAAAAGAAAAAGCCAAATTGGCAACACAGAAGGAGCACGACGAGCTGCGAGCCCTGTTTGAGGATTTTGAAGCGGGAGAAACAGCAGAGGCTTGCTTTGCAAAAACTATGGATAATTTCCGGCCGCTTTTGTTTAACGATTCCAATGGAGGCGCCGATTGGCGCGAGCATAATGCAAAAAATCTAATGTTGGGGGCATACAGCAAAGAAATGTTCTTGGCTCAAAAGAAATATGGGAATATACAAGCGAACTTATAAATGAAAACGTAAACCAGGAAATATAATAGACGAATAACATAAGTTTTTTATATTACAATAACTAAGGCCCTCATTCCGTACGGAATGAGGGCCTTAGTTAAATTTTATGATTTTGAATGATGAATCGATATAACAAGAATATATAAAGATCGCTTTGTTTTAAGGGCATATTCAAATTATATTATTTAATGGACGAATACAATAAAAAACAATAAAAAGAAAGGAGGCACACGGCCTCCAACAAATTGCTGTAAGTGTCTTAAATTGTGTATTAAGAACAAGACACTGTGAGGCATCATAAGAAACTTAATAAG
>JAFTNI010000250.1 GCA_017451975.1 Clostridia bacterium | reverse complement strand
TTATGGACGATGAAGAGTTTACGAAGGCTATGCAGGACGGCACGACGATGGAAGAGCTCGATTTCATAGTTGAGCAGAAGCGCCGCAAGAGCCACGACGAAAACGAGGCTCAGCGCCGCGCCAACGAAGAAGCCGCGCGCCTCGAGGAAGAAGAGCGCAAAAAGCGCGAGGAAGAAGAGCGCAAAAATCAGGACAATAACCCCTATGGAATGTAACGGCATAAAAAACACACGGTTTATAAACCGTGTGTTTTTCTTTTACGCCTCTGCGCTTACGTAAACTATAGTGATATCGCCGTCTACAAAGCCGATGCCAACAGCTTCGCTTTCCTTGAGCAGCGCCGCATATTTGCCCTCTACAAGGTATTTTTCCACATACTGTGTCATTGTTTCAAGAATATTTTCCCAATCTGTTTCTGCGCTCCAGCAAAGCGGGTCTTCCCTGTTTGTGAAAACCTCTTCGCAAGCCCAATCGGGGTCTTCGGGGTCGAAGCGCGATGCACCTATAAGCTCGATAGACCAAAGGTTGTCGCCGTCCTCGTAAAGATTAAAATTAAAAGCCGCAATATCCTCGGGCATTTCCACCTCGAACGCGGCATCAAGCCATGCTTCAAATTCGTTATACATATTTTCCTCCCAGTGGTTTTATAGATATATTATCACGATTTTTGTGTGATGTCAAGAAAAAATGTTTGAAAATAGCCCCTTCTACGGTCATCTTAAACCCGTAGGGCGAGCGCTCGCGCTCGGATCTCGCGGCGGTAAAAGCAACAAATTTGTTTGTGCTCACCAGGCATCCTCATCCGTCATTTGCTACGCTTAATGCCTCGCAAATGCCACCTTCCCCCGCTTGGGGAAGGCTTGGTTCAAATTTTTATTTCAAATTCAAATAAGATTTTAACACCTTTTCAATAGGCTTGAACAAATTGTCGGGAATATTATCTTTTTCAAAAAATTTTAAATCATTTACTTCTCCAGCTTGGCAACGGAGTTCGCCACTATAATCTTTGCATATATAAACTATATCTATATTGGATACTTCATCGCCGTTGGGATATATGTAGTGTGTGTCCTTACCGGAAAAAACGCCGAATAATGATAATTTATTGGCTATCAGACCGGTTTCTTCAAAAAGCTCCCTTTTTGCAGCCTCTTCTACAACTTCGTCGAGCTCAACAGAGCCGCCTGCATACCCCCAGCAGTGATTATCGCTTCGAAGCTGTAAAAGAATTCTCCCCTTATCATCTTCAACGATCACGCTCGCGCCTACCTGTAATAGCGGTCTGTGCCCAACAATTTTTCTTAAATCCATAATATAGCTTGACATAAACATATTCCTCTTTAATTATTATAATCCTCTGCAAGAAGTGCGTACATACAAGCATCAACAATTCCTTTGTTGCTCCAATCGGATTTTCGCAGAGTGCCCTCGTATTTAAGGCCGCACTTTGCCATAACCTTGCCTGAATTCGGGTTGTTCGGGTCATGTTGCGATTCTATGCGCCCTGCTTTAACATTTTCAAAAAAGAAAGGAATTACAGCCGCCAAAGCTTCGCTTGTATATCCTTTGTGCCACCACGCTTCGCCAATGCAGTAACCGATATGAACTGTATCGCATTTTTCCTTCATTCCAACAACGGATATCGTGCCGATAGGCTCGCCAAGCTCCAAAGGAACTATCGCCCATTGATAAAAATTTGGTTTTTCGTAATTATTTATCCAAATTTTCAAAACCCGTTCTGTTTCCTCAACGGAATCATGCGGGAGCCAACGCAGAAATTCCGTCACTTTTTCGCTCGAAGTCCAGTTTCTGTATGAAGGCTCAATATCGCTTTCCTCAAAACGTCTTAATATAAGCCGTTCCGTTTCTATTTTCACAGTTCCTTTGTGTTCCATAGCTTTTCTCCTATCATAAAAAGCCCGTGTACACGGGCTTTTTATCGTTATATTCAAATCAAATATCGTATTTAGCAAGCTCTGCTTTAACAAGCTTTGTGATTTCTTCCACAGCCGTATCGATAGCGATATCTGCCTTGAAGCTCTTATCGCGGAAGGAAACCTCTACAACGTCGCGGTCGCAAGTCTTGGGGCTTACAACAACGCGCACGGGCACACCGAGAAGGTCTGCATCAGCAAACATTGCGCCGGGGCGGATATCTCTGTCGTCGTAAAGAACTTCAACGCCTGCCTTCGTAAGCTCTTCGTAAAGCTTATCGGCAGTAGCGTTTACCTTGTCGTTATCGCGGCGGAGGTTGCAAACCTCAACCTGCCAAGGAGCAATGGACATAGGCCAGATGGGGCCGAACTTATCGTGGCTTTCCTGGCAAATGGATGCCGCAAGTCTGCCAACGCCGATGCCGTAGCAGCCCATGATGGGGTGCTTTGCAACGCCGTCTGCATCGAGGTACGTCATATCCATAGATTCCGTGTATTTCGTGCCGAGCTGGAAGATGTTGCCTACTTCGATACCGCGGCTTATGGTAATGCTGTGCTTTCCGCATACGGGGCAAATAGCGCCTTCGTAAATCTTCGCAACATCTATATAGTCAACCTTGCCGTAGTCGCGCTCAATGTTGAAGCCGGAATAGTGGTAATCAACTTCGTTTGCGCCGCAAACAGTGTTTGCAAGGCCCTTTGTGGAGCTATCGAACACAACCGTTACATCCTTCGGGAGATTCATAGGTCCGATAAAGCCTTCTACAATACCGCTTTCAAGCGTGATGAACGCGGGGTGGATTTCTTCCTTGAGGTAGTTGCGAAGCTTTGTTTCGTTAACCTCAAGGTCACCGCGAACGAACACGATAACGTAAGCATCGTATTTATTCTTCTGTTAAAAGAATGCTTTGCAAAGATTCTTTTCCTC
>JAFTNI010000249.1 GCA_017451975.1 Clostridia bacterium | reverse complement strand
CACCCCTATGGGTAGCGTAGCGGCGATGCGGTAGTGAATTACAGTCCGTTGGACTGTAAGAGCCGTAGCGAGAAAGCTCCGCGTATGCGGTGAGAGGCTCAATTTAATTTTTCGATAATCCACATCACACATAAAAATGTTGGGGCAAGCTTTCCGTTTGCCCCAACATTTTTATTATATCATACTTTCGCCCCGGTTGTAAAGGGCAAATTGTGCCTTTTGCCGAAGTTCTCCCTAATATACAAAAAAATTCTGTTAACTTTATACAATAAATCAGTTGAAATCCCCGTTTTTTTATGCTATAATAAAATCACAAAAGGAGGTACAGTCCAATGAAAACCTAAAATTTCAAGACTTACAATAAAAAAGGTTTTAAAACTGAAATACGAGGTTAATAAAAAATCAGTATTTCCAAAAATCAATTAAACGGTTTGAGCAGCAGGATAATGAGAAAAAATTTCGGGTAGTAACCTGAACCGATATAAATTTTTGAAGTTTTTGTAGTGAGTATTTTTCCATTATTCAAATCGTTAAATTTACCTTTCAGAATTTTAGTAAATGCTTTTTAACCTTTTAGTTAAGTCCACAGGCCCTTCACCTTTTGCAACGAATAAATTTTACACGGAACAGACGGTATTCTCTCTAGAGAAATTAAATGAAATGAAAAGTGTTTTTCAGTTGTTGGTTGAAAGTAGCAGAAGGCAGATAATAGAAAGTGAGGATTAGAAATGACGTTAGATATCAAGATCGAACAGATATAACCCTTGATTGTTGTAAAGAAAGCAGTCAAGGGTTATATCTTTTTTGCGACCTTTTGCCCCGCGGGGGCTTTTTTTGTTGCCTGCGGCAGATAAGTTGACTTTTCCCCGCCTTTCTGCTATAATCAAAGAAAAAACATTCGGAGGAAAATATGAAATATTTCGACGATTTCGGCGTTATGATAGATTGCTCGCGCGGCGCTGTGCCGAGCGTTGCGGGGCTGAAGCGCTTTTTCAGCGCCGTGGCTGAAATGGGCTACAACGTGGTGATGCTTTACACGGAAGACACCTTCGAGGTGGAAAACGAGCCGTATTTCGGCTATAAACGCGGCAGGTACAGCGCGCGCGAGCTTCAGGAGCTTGATGCATATGCGCGCTCGCTGGGGCTGGAGCTTGTGCCGTTTATACAAACGCTCGCCCACCTCGCCTCGCTCAAGCGCTGGCGCGCCTACCGCCACAAAATTTTCGATATAGACGATATACTCCTTGCCGACGAACCGCAAACTTACGAATTCCTGGAAAATATTTTTTCTTCCATAGAAAAAAATTTCACCTCGCGCCGCGTTCACCTCGGCTTCGACGAAGCACATAACATCGGGCTCGGCAAATATAAAGACCTGCACGGCGAGGTAGACCGCTACGCCCTGCTCTTGCGCCACCTTTCCCGCGTTTGCGAAATGGCGCGCGCACACGGCTTTGAAACAACACTTATCGCAAACGACCTTTTCTTCAATATGAACCCGGGCGTTTTTTGCAGCGAGGACGTGCGCACCTTCCCGCCCGAAATAACGGGCAAAATTCCGCGCGGCTGCCAAACGGTTTATTGGGATTATTTCGCAACCGACGAAAAACGCTACGATGCCATGATGAAATCGAGCAAAAACCTCGCGCCCGATGTGTGGTTTTCGGGCGGCGCGTGGACTTGGGGCAGCTTTGCGCCCAACAATAAATACAGCATAAGCCGCAACGCCGTGGCGCTCCCCTGCTGCATAAAAAACGGCGTGCGCAAAGCGTTTTTCACGCTCTGGGGCGATAACGGCGGCGAATGCGCCTATGAAGCCGTTTTGCCCGCGCTTATGCACGCCGCCGCGCTGGCAGACGGGCTTACGGAAACGGAAATGAAGCAGAAATTCCGCGAAATAACGGGCGAAAGCTTTGAAGATATGCTCGCGCTGGACCTGCCAAACTACGTTTTTGGCGAAAACGTGCCCGTGGAATCGCCCTATTTCCAGCACAGCATGAGCAACTATGCCAAAACGCACCTTTACGACGACCCCTTCCTCGGCACGATGAGCGCCAACCTCGCGCCCTGCGATGCCGCCGTTTATAAGGAATACGCCGCAAGGCTTCACGCCCTTGCAAAAAAGAGCGAAAAATATTCCCTGCTCTATGAAAATATGGCTCGCCTTTGCGATGTTATGGAGAAAAAACTGTTGCTCGCCAAAAAAACGCGCGCCGCCTACACCTCGGGCGATAAAGCCGCCCTGCTCGCGCTAGCCGAGGGCGATTTTGCCGAGTGCATTCGCCTTGCCGATGCGTTTTACGAAAGCTTCCGCGCGCAGTGGTACGCCGTGAATAAAACATACGGATTTGAAATTCAAGATGCACGCCTGGGCGGGCTTTCGCGCCGCCTTAGCTCTTGCCGCGAGCGCCTGCTTGCCTATGTGCGCGGCGATATAGCGGAAATCGAAGAGCTTTGCGAAGGCATTTTGCCTATGGATGATACATATATAACCTCTTGGGCAGAAATGATTTCCGCAAACCCGATGTGATATCATCACACCGCCAAAACGGCGCATACCGCCGCGAGATACGAGCGTAAACGCTCGCCCTACGGGTTTCGACTTCGCTCAAGATGACACGCGGAGGGGGCTATACACAACACCCGCACCACTGTAGGGGACGGGTTTGCCGTCCCGCAAAAACTAACCATAGGCTCACCCCTATGGGTAGCGTAGCGGCGATGCGGTAGTGAATGAAAGCCTAAACGGCTTTCAGAGCCGTGGCGTGACCGAGCCGCAGCGAGAAAGCTCCGCGCATGCGGTGAGAGGGCACTCAGCAAAGTCAAAGATATAGTTGAAATTTCAGCTACCGCTATAGCCCTCTCCGTCGCCTGATGGCGACACCTCTCCCAAAGTGAGAGGCTTAAGTTACTTCTCCCGTACCACGCACTACCTTAATTCCCCACCACCGCAAAAACACCCACGCAAAACCCTCCACGTCAGCTTGCGCTGACGGCTCTCCCTTATGGGAGAGTGTGCGCGCCTTATGGCGCGGCAGAGAGGGCTTTTTTCTTTTTACGGGGTACGGCGCGGCAAAAAAAGGGGGATACACAAAATCGGGCAGGCGAGAAAGGGCAAATATAAAAGGCGCGGTTTTTTTCTGCAGTGATTTTACATCTTTGTTTATTCACTTTGAGTGTATTTCTATTTTGCGCTTTTTTGCGCTTTATTACCTATCTTGATAATTTTCTTCGTTTCTTACGGAGTTAATTATACTTTATTT
>JAFTNI010000248.1 GCA_017451975.1 Clostridia bacterium | reverse complement strand
GTACCACTCCATTGCTTTTGCATATTTCTGTGCCACACCCAAGCAGTTATTGTAGCAGTAGCCGAGCTGGCGCTGCGACCAGGCATTACACTGGTTTGCTGCTTTCGTATACCATTCGGCGGCTTTTGCATAGTATAGTGTTACGCCAAAGCCGTTTTCATAGAAATAGCCAACGTCACCCTGCGCCATTGAGTGACCTTGCTCTGCCGCTTTTATATACCATTCCATCGCTTTTGCGTAGTTCTGTGCCACGCCCATGCCGTTTTGGTAGCAATAGCCGAGCTGGCGCTGCGACCACGCGTTGCCCTGGTTTGCCGCTTTCGTATACCACTCAACCGCTTTTGCATAGTTTACGGGTACACCGTATCCGTTTTCATAGAAATAACCAATGTCGCCTTGTGCCATATCGTTGCCAAGTTCTGCCGCCTTTGTATACCATTCCATCGCTTTTGCGTAGCTCTGCGGCACGCCCATGCCGGTCTGGTAGCAGTAGCCGAGCTGGCGTTGTGCCCATGCATAATTTTGTTCTGAAGCTTTTGCATATAATTCAGCCGCTTTTGCGTAATTCTGCGCCACACCCAATCCGTTCTGGTAGCAGTAGCCAAGTTTACCCTGCGCCCATGCATAGCCTTGGTCCGAGGATTTCGTATACCATTCAGCCGCCTTTGCGTAATCGCGTGCAACGTGGTAGCCTACTTCATAGAAGTAGCCAACGTCGCCCTGCGCCGTTGCATACCCTTGGTTTGCCGCTTTCATATACCATTCAAATGCTTTTGCATAGCTTTTTGCCACGCCTCTTCCGTTTTGGTAGCAGTTGGCAAGCTGGCGCTGCGACCAAGCATTTCCAAGGCTTGCCGCTTTCGTATACCACTCAACCGCTTTTGCGTTGTTCTGTGCAACGTAAAATCCGTTTTCGTAGAAGTATCCTATGTCACCTTGCGCCACGGCGTTACCCTGTTCCGCAGATTTCATATAAAGCTCAAATGCTTTTTCGTAGTTTTGCGCCACGCCATAACCGTTCTGGTAGCAGTAACCGAGGCTTCTTTGCGAAAGCGCGTGCCCCATTTCAGCCGCCTGTTCGTGGTGGCTTACCGCATTTTTATAGTCGCCGGAATCGAAAAATTTTGTGCCGAGCTTGTAAAGCTCCTCTGCATCCTGCTTCTTTGCTGGGCGCGTTTGCTTTGATGCCCCCGTTTTCTTTTCTGTTGTTTTTCTTCCTGTGGATTCCTTTTTAGCCGTAATATTTTCCGTTTCCTTCTTTGCAGATTCTTTAAGGCATATAAGCTTTGCTTGGGCAAGCGTATCGTTTCCTTGGCCTATTGCAATTTCTTCCCACTGCTCTGGCGAGCCGCTGTAATATACTGTTTTAAGTGAGGTACAGCCATTAAATGCGTTCTTACCTATAGTTTTGAGTGTTTCCGATAAAGTCACTGCAGAGAGCGCAGAACAGTTCAGAAAAGTACAATCGGGAATTTCCGTTAAGGTTGAAGGAATAGTTATTTTAAGAAGAGACTCGCAATCTGTAAACACAGATTGATTCATTTTTTCAAGACCTTCCGGCAAAACTACTCTTTTTAAAGTATAGCATCCGTCAAAAGCGTTGCTTCCTATATTCTTTATACTCTTTGGCAAAACAGCCTCTTCAAGGTTTCCGCAATCCGAAAAGCTGAAATGCTCAATTTCGGCAATTCCTTCTGTAAACGATACTTTTTTTAAGTTTACACAACCGGAAAAAGCGAGCATAGGCACATTTGTCATTCCTTTCGGGAAAACAACCTCTGCTATATCTTCTCTGTTGGAATATTCATCGGGGCTTAGCGTCTGCGTGCCGTATGGTATGGTTTCTTCACTTCCATCTGTAAAAATCACCCTGCCGTTGTTTGCTTTTGCCGCGGCGGCGCGCTTTTCGGCAGCTTTGGCTTCGGCCTCGGCTTTTGCGGCTGCCACCTTTGCCTTCGCCTCAGCTTCCGCTTTGACTTTAGCATCAAGCTCTGCTTTCATCTTTGCTTCTGTCTCTGCCTTAGCCTTTGCCTCAGCTTCGGCTTTAGCCTTGGCTTTTTTATCCTCACCGCAAATATTATCAAGCATTTTTTCGTATGTATCGAGCGTGTATATCTGCGGGCCTTTTTCATAAAGCTCGCGTGGGAGCACAGATTTCGGGCTTTCATAGTCGTGCTTCATAACGCATATGTGCATATCCTTATCGCGCTCAAGGAAAAGCCAACGCTTCCATTCACTCTTAACCCATGCGCTTTCGAGGTAATCTCTTCGGCTGCCTATAAGCAGCATTTTCTTGCTTTTTACAAGGTTTACCCAGATAAGGTCATCGGAATTAACCTCGTTTTCGAGCGTTATGAAGCTGAAGAAAGCCTTCACACCGCGTTTCTGAAGGTCGCTGTAAATGCGCATAGCATATTCGTAATCTTCCGTGCGCCCCGTTGCCGCGGGGTCTTTTTCAGTTGCCGCGCTTATTTTTACACAAATGAAAACGTCGCGCTCTGTGCTTTTCTTGCATTCGCGGAATTTTTTTATAGCTCTGTCTATTTCGCGCCCACGGCTTTCGTAGAAGTAGCGCAGTTTTATATCGTCTACCACAAGCGACATAATTTCCTTGTATTCAATTTCGCCGCAGAATGTTCTTCCCTAAAGCTCGTCGTATTCGGGAAAGCAGTAAATAGGCTCTATTACGTCATCAAAAAAGCCCTTTACAAAAACTATACCGTAGCGAGCGAGGAGCAATCCCCAGCGCGCATCTATACTTTCGGGGTAATCGTAGAGAATATCTATAAAGGTTTCTCGCGCTTCATCGAAGCGGTAGTTTTTCAGCTGGCGGTAGCCCATCATGCAACCGATCTTTTCTTCCTCGGTTTCATAGCGGAAGCTTACGCCGCAGCATTTGCAGAGGTAGCCCTCCGCGGTTTTTACAAATCGCGAAGCGTCG
>JAFTNI010000247.1 GCA_017451975.1 Clostridia bacterium | reverse complement strand
TGTTAGGAATGATTATATCTAAGTTTTTATGTTTTCTGTCTATTCCGGCACAAGTGCCCATAACGATAATTTTTGAAAGGTTATACCTGCAAATCATGTATTGGCTTGCCGCCGCAGAATTTACCTTTCTTGAACCACAATGATAAAAAACAATTTCCGTACCGTTTTTCACGACCTTAAAATACTCTCCAAACGGGTATTTTTCACATTCCTGTGGTTCTTTATTAAAATATTCCAATGCAGCTTGCCACTCGCGTGTTACGGCAATGCTTATTCCAACCATAATATGCACGCTCCTTTCATAAAAATTATTTTTGATAATTATAGCATATAAGCGATAAAAAGTCAATAACTCGAAAACGAGCGACCGTATAACAGTATTTATTTTCAGGCTCCTTCCGTCATTTGCTCCGCAAATGCACCTTCCTCTCGGAGGAAGGCAAATTTATTTTTACATTCGTTCATAAATTATTAACTCGCTTACCTCGTACAATTCAGAATTGATTTTCGAAATATATTATGGTATAATTTTTATATACCGCAAAAGGAGATATATCCATGAACAACAAACTTATTTTTGAAATGGCAAAATATTACGAAGAGCAACCCGAGAGAATACAGCATTATATAAAAGTTTTCACCTATGCAAAAATACTCGGCGAGGAAGAAAAGCTTTCGCCCGAAACGCAGCATATACTTGAAACGGCGGCAATCGTTCACGATATCGGTATAAAAGCGAGCGAAGCAAAATACGGCGACCTTCTCGGCAAACACCAGGAGGAGCTTGGCCCCGCCATTGCCGAAGATATGCTCGCGAAATTGGGCTACGATAAAAAAGTTATCGAAAGAGTTTCATATCTCGTGGCTCACCACCATACCTATAACGCCATAGACGGGCTCGATTATCAAATTTTGGTGGAGGCAGATTTCCTTGTCAATATCCACGAAAATTATAACCCCTATAGCTCCGCCGCCGAAGCATATAAAAAGATATTCAAAACAGAAGCCGGCAAAAGGTTATATAAAATAATGTACGGCATCAAAGAATAAAATTTGTGAATTTTTCTTAAAAAAATAAATATTTCCTTGCTTTATTACGGATGAAATGTTAAAATAATAATGTATATAATTGTGCGTATTTTTACTTTTTTCTTGACATTGCTTTGAAATACGGGTATTATATATATAAAGGATATATTTAAGGAAATGCTATGACGGTTATAGATTTAAAAACAGGAAAAGAAACTTCTCTTCCCGCCCACGCCCGCCTTTCGTGCGCGCTCGGCAATTTAGACGGTGTGCATATGGGCCACCGCGAATTGCTTACAAGGGCGGCAAAAAAAGAATATAATTCAAATGCCGGCGCCGTTTGGACATTTCGCGTGCATCCGCAAATATGCATGGGCAACCCTGCCGTAAAAATCCTTACGTCACTCGAGCAGAAGCTTGAATATTTTAAAGAGGCCGGCATAGAATATGCCATACTTGAAGATTTCAGCAAGGTTTCTGGGCTTACGCCCGAGGAATTTGCGGGGCTTCTTATGGAGCTTGGCGTGGTGCACGCCGTTTGCGGCTTCAACTTCTCTTTCGGCAAAAAAGCTTCAGGCAACGCTGATATGCTGAAGGAATATTTCGAAAAAAACGGGCGCGCGGTAAGCATCATACCGCCGCGCAAAATCGACGGCGAGGTTGTAAGCTCCTCTCTTATACGCGCAAAAATAGAGCAAGGCGACGTTTGCGAAGCAGAAAAGCTGCTGGGCCGCCCCTTCTCCATTCTCTTGCCCGTAACGGAAGGGCATAAGCTGGGCAGAACCGTCGGTATACCCACGATAAACCAGGTCTTCCCCGAAAATTACGCCATACCGCGCTTCGGCGTTTACGCCTGCCGCTGTTATATAGACGGCAAGACTTACTGCGGTATTGCAAACGTGGGCATACGCCCCACTATTGAGGAAGCAAAAAAAATCACAAATTGCGAAACCCACATACTCGATTACAGCGGCGACCTCTACGGCAAAAAAATCCGAGTGGAGTTCTGCAAGTTTATTCGCGATGAGCAGAAGTTTTCTTCGCTCGGCGAGCTCGTTTGCGAAATAAATAAAAATATCGCGCAGATACGCGAATATTTCGGCGGGGCAGGCTTATGAAAAAACTTTCCCGCAAAATAAAAATCTTTTCCTGCATTCTGCTTATAGCCACCGTTTTCACCACCTTTGGCGCGCCGCAGGCGATGGCGGAGCTCTACGACGCAGATAAAATTCTTTCGCCATACGCCGCCGTTTACAACGTCGAAAACGGCACGTTTATATTTGAAAAGGGCGCCGACGAGTTTATTTGTTGCTCGGCAACGGCAAAGCTTATGACGGCGGTGCTCGCGCTGGAGCATTACAGCGACCTTTCCGTAAGCGTTACGGCTGTTAAAGAATCTTTAAACGGTATTTCGCAGGATAAATTCAAAATAGGAATAAAAACGAATGAGGAAGTAACCGTAAAGGACCTCGTTTATACAATGCTTATCGGCAACTGTACCGACTCCGCTTCCGTGCTTTCATACCATATCGGCGGCTCTCACGGCAAATTCACGCAAATGATGAACGCCAAGGCAAAAGAGCTGGGGCTTACGAATACGCTCTATAATAACGCAACGGGCATAGGCGGAAACATAAGCTATAGCCACACAACCGTGCGCGACAGCCTTATTCTCGCCGCCTACGCGATGAAAAACCCAAGGCTTGCCGAAATAGTCAACACGGTGAAATACACACCCGAAAGCGTGGATAAGCCCATAAACGCGACGGTTTACACGCGCAACTCCTTCCTCTCCACATGGGTCAGCGCCGATTACGTTTGGAAAGCGCAAACGGGAAAGCCCGCGCCAAGCGGCGTTTCCATGAACTTTTCCGAGGAAAGCGGATATTCCCTGATTTCCTCTACAAATTATAAATCGCTCACATATATCTCCATGTGCTCGGGCGCTGCCGAAGATGCAAACGGCAAAATTGCTGCTTACGGCGATGTTAAAAGGCTTCTTCTTTGGGCATCAGATGAATACGCCACCGTAAAGGTGCTGGATAAATCGCAGATATTCGGCGAAATACCCGTAAAGCTTTCCGATGAAAGCAACTACGTTGTAGTTGTACCGAGAGATTCGCTCTACGCCTTTTTACCGCACGATACAGACGTTTCCACCGCCATACAACAGATATATGAAATAACAGAAGATGAGCTTACAGCCCCCGTTAATATCGGGCAAAAGGTCGGCACCGTGCGCCTCTATTTGGGCGAAAAGGAAATCGCCTCCTGCGACCTCGTCGCAAAAACTCAAATTGAAAAAAGCGGCACGCTTGCTTTTCTCTCCGCTCTTTTCACCAAAAATATGATTATCGGAATGGGCGCGGCGCTGCTTGCGGCAAGCTTATTCGGAATAATAAGATTTTTTGTGTTTCTTCGCATGGCAAAAACACAAACCCCTAAATCAAAGTAAATAATTTTTGAAAGGAAGTTACCAATATGGAAAACAACAAGCTTATGACAAACGTTGAAGATTGCATTGAAACAATGAAAAAGAAAGATTTTCAGATCAACGTGAAATGCACTCAGTTTGAAGCGCTCACGGTTGCACTCGGTGCAGCGGCAGTTGCTACAACGATTTACGTTATCGCAAGCGCTCGCAAAAAAGCGAAGCTCAAAAAGAAAATCACAAAGAAAGTTGAAAAAGCTTACGCTAAAAAGTTCGCTGCTCTTGAAGCAGAGCTCCGCGCAGATTATGAAGCAAAGCTCGCTGAATTTGAAGTAGACGAAGAAGAAACAGTTGCAGAAGAAGAATAATCAAAACAAAATTTAAGTTACAGAACTACGATAAGACCGATAACAATAGCCAAAGCAAGTGCACCGCCGAAGGAACCCCAGCTTACGAAGGGATTTACATAATCAGATGTACCCTTGTCGCTTTTACCGATTCTCTTTGTCCAAAAACTCTTATCCATGATATCTCACCTTTCTTTTTTTAATTTATTTAAGTTTCCGTTGCGGAAACAAAAATTACAGATTAAGGGAACGCAAAATTTTATTCTACGTTCAGTGTCATAAGCTCCTGAATACTTGTAACACCCTTCAGCACAAGGCTGCGGCAGGAGCTCCAAAGCGTTACCATACCATTCTGCTTCGCAAGCTCACGAAGCACTTCAAGGTTCTTTTCCTTGGCGACGGCAGCACGCATATTTTCGTTCATAAACATAATTTCGTGAACAGCAATTCTTCCCTTGTAGCCCGTTCCGTTGCAGAACTGGCAACCCATGGGGCGGTAAATGCTGATAGGCTCTTTTATGCCGAGGATTTCCATTTCCTTGGCGTTGGATTTACCCTTCTTTCTGCACTCGGGGCAAAGCCTTTTTACAAGTCGCTGAGCTATTACGCCCACAAGCGAGTCTGCTACAAGGTAGTCTGCCACGCCCATATCCTCAAGTCGCGTTATAGCGCCGGGGGCGTCGTTCGTATGAAGCGTGCTGAAAACAAGGTGGCCCGTGATAGCGGCACGAACGGCAATTTCCGCTGTTTCTTCATCTCGCATCTCACCTATCATTATGATGTCAGGGTCCTGACGGAGAATGGAACGGAGCGCCGCCGCGAAGGTCATATTTGCCTTCGTATTTACCTGTGTCTGGTTGATACCCGGCATAATATACTCTACAGGGTCTTCAACCGTGACAATATTTACAGCGGAAGTGTTAACTTCCTTGAGGAACGAATAAAGCGTTGTGGATTTACCGCATCCCGTAGGACCCGTCAACAAAATGATGCCGTGGGGCTTTGCAAGCATTTTATCCAGCAAAACGTTTTCGTTTTCCGTAAAGCCGAGGTCGTCGCGCGTAAAGCGGAACGAGGTTTTGTCAAGTACACGAATAACGAACTTTTCGCCGAAAACCGTAGGAAGCGAGGAAACTCGGAAGTCGAATTCCTTACCGCCTATGATAAGATTGATACGGCCGTCCTGCGGCACACGCCTTTCAGCGATGTTCAGGCCCGCCATAATTTTGATACGGGCGCATATCGCGGAATAGGAGTTTATGGCAAATTCCGCACGCTCCTGCAAGTCACCGTCTATACGGTAGCGCACCTTAACAACCTTTTCAAAAGGCTCGATATGAATATCGCTCGCTCTGTACGGTACGGCTTCTTTGATAATTGAGTCAACAAGTCGAACAGAAGGGTTGTTTACAACGTCGTTTTCAATAACATCCTCGTCGCCGTCGCGTCTTCTGGAAAACAGAACGGCATCGCCCTCTGTATTAAGGTCATCGAGTGCGGCGGAAGTGGAAATTACCGCAGCAACGGAATCTATATATCTGTCTATCTGGCCGGGGGGCACGAGCACGTAGTCCATCGGGCAGGTGATCTGCGAAGCGATTGCCGACATAGAGGAACAATCAAGCGGTTTGCCCACAGCGAGCAAAAGCTTGCCCTCTATGCTCATGCATACGGGAATTATTTTATATCTTTTCATAAACTCGAAGGTAAACAAGTTAAAAAGCGACTCGTCTATATCGAGCATATCTATTTCCACGTGAGGCATACAGTAAAACTCGCCAAGAACGGCAAGCTCTCTTGCTTCCGTGGTATATTCCTTTGCAAGCATATATTCCTGAACGGGAACGTTCAAGCGTTCGCAGTCTTCAAGAATTTTTTCCGCTTGCTTTTTCTTAATTATTTTTTTATATATATAGAACTGAAGCAGTTCTCTGTTTATATTCATCTGTAACCTCCGAAATCAAGCAAGACTTGTCATAATAGAAAGCATCGGCGAATAAACCGCAAGGAACAGTGTGCCGACAACCAAGCCCATGATCAAAAGCATTGCTGGCTGAATTTTTGACGTGAGCGAGTTCAGCGAGGTTTCAACCTGCTCGTCGAAGAAGCTGCACGAACGCGTAAGAACTTCCTCCATAGAGGCCGTTTTCTCGCCAACCGAAATCATCTGTATCAGCATTTGCGGGAACAGATTTTGCTTCTGGAATGCGTTTGTAAGTGTTATACCCTGGCGAACGTCGTCTGCCGCTTCGTTAAAGCGCTCCTCAACGTACCTGTTGCCGAGGATAATAGAAGTCGTATCGAGCGCGCTTGCAAGGTCCATACCGCTGGAAAGCAATATGCTGAACGCACGCGCGAAACGCGCCGTTATAAGGTTTATCTGAACCGTACCTATAACAGGTGTTTTTACCTTAAGCACGTCGAAGGTATATTTGCCCTTTTGCGTCATACCGAACAGGAATATACTGCCGCCTATCAGAATGACCAACAGAACTATCATTTCCCAGTTGTTAAGAAGGAAATCTGAAATATCGTAAACGGCTTTTGTAAAGCCCGTTATTTCTATATCGAGGTCGGAAAGCGAGCCTCGGAAAGTAGGAATAACGAAAGCAAGCATAAGAATAACTATCGCAACGGTCATGCCCGCAAGCATAAGCGGGTATGCGAGCGCGCTTTTTGCCTTACGCTTTATCGCCGCATCCGATTCATAATAGTCTGCAAGGGAAATAAAAATCGTATCCAGCTTACCGCTGGCTTCACCGATATGCACCATGCTTCGGAAGAAATCGGGGAAAACCTTTTTGTGTTTATCGAGCGACTCGGAAAGCATTGCGCCGCCCTTTACGTCTTCGCTTATAACCTGCAAGATAGATTTGAAATAGCTGGAGTAAGATTGCTGCTTCAAGCTGTCTATACAGCCGAGAAGCGGTATACCCGTGGAAATCATTATCGAAAACTGCCTGCAAAAGGTTGTAAGCTCGCTCATCTTTACCTTACCTGTGCCGAGCGTAAAGAAGGCAGACGGTGTGCCGCCCTTATAAATCGAAGCGGACATCAAGTATAAGTTCTGCTTTGTAAGCTGAACCGCGAGGTCTTTTTCATCATCAGCGATAAATATGCCCTTATATTTTTTCTTCTGCAAATTTACCGCCACATATTTATATGTAGGCATCTGCTCTCACCTCGTTTTCATCAAAGGCCGAGCAAGGATACATACCAATTTATAATCGGTGTACCGAAAAACATTGCTACGCTGAAGCCCGAAACAAGGAAAGGAGCAAAGGGAAATTCTTTGTTTTCCCCATTTTTGCCTCTTGTAAGGGCAAGCATTATAATTGCCGCGGGCACGCTCGCTACGAGAAGCGCGAGAAGCATACGCTCCCAACCGAGCAGAAGACCGACAACGCCAACGAGCTTTATATCGCCGCCTCCGAGCCCTTCCCTGTCGTGGCTTATTTCGTAAGCCCAACCAACGAAGAAGAAAACAAGGAAGCCGAGCACACCGCCTATAACGTGCGATGTCCAGTGGAAGTCTTTATCGAAGAATATAGCGGCAATACCGAGCGCAAGCAGCATAAGCTGGAAACGGTCGAGTATAATTTTATGTTCGAGGTCGATGAAGAATATACAAATGAAGATAGAGGAAACAGCCGCGTAAATGCAGGCAAGCGGAATGTTCGTTTTCCAGAAAAGGAGCGCGCTCAAAAGCCACATAAGCATATTTGCAATTTCAACCGCAGTATATCTGAAGGATATGTGCGTTTTGCAGCTTCTGCATTTACCGCCGAGAATTATATAAGAAAGTATCGGTATATTATCGTACCATTTTAATTTATATTTGCACACGGGGCAATGTGAATCTGGCTTTGCCAGGTTCATATTATTGGGCAGCCTGTAGATGACAACGTTGAGAAAGCTGCCAACGCACAAGCCAAACACCCCCGCGAGAATATATGCTGAAATCAAGTAATATATTTCCATTTTCAACCCCTCAGAATTTATTGGCAGTGCCCATCTGTTTCGGGAAAAGACCGCCGTAAAGCTCAAGATTTGCCGAAACGTTTGCGTCTGCGTTTTCGGTAGGAAGCGCCGTGAAGGTAATGCCGTTTTCTTCGGCTTCCTCGTTTACTTTTTCAAGCACGCCCACAAGGTCGCCGGGGATGTTTACGCAAACAAACTCGGGCTTGCCAAGCTCGGTAAGCTTTTCGTTGCCGTGTATAAGCGTGAGCGCCCATTTCACAAATACACGGAAGTTTTCATAAGCAACGCCTTCGGGCGTTGTAGGTACCTCGCGCTGCATAAATTTAGGGAGCTTACGCGGTGTTTTTGCCATAAACGAAGGGGCAACGCGCTTCGCTATAGATGCCGAGGGAGCCTTAACGAGAACCTCGCTTGCTTCCTCTGCGGCAGCTTCGCCTTCTGCACTTTCGGCGGCACCCTCTCCGTTTTCCTCGGCGTTTTCACCTTCGGTTGCTTAGGTGCTATCGCCATCT
>JAFTNI010000246.1 GCA_017451975.1 Clostridia bacterium | reverse complement strand
TGCGGTGAAAATAATACCGTCTTCTGTGCTTGAGTTTACAGTTTCCGTTTCCTTATGGTTCTCGTTATAGATGCAAACTCGCGTTGCCGTGCAGGTAGCGAAATCATCGCCCCATATATATGTCGTAACGTATGTGTGTGCATCTTCGTCAATCTCGCCGTAAGGCTTGCCGCAAACGCCGCAGCTTGCGGGGTTTGTGCAGTTAGCTTTACCGCCCGTGTGGCTTGCATTGGCAGCAACTACTTCTTCATCGCAGTTCCGGCATTTTACAGCCGTTGTGCAGTCGCCGTCGTCTGCTTCGGGCTCGTGGTTTTTCGCCGCCGTTACCGTATATCCGCAAGCGCAAACCTCTGCGGTTTCACAGTTGCGGTCGTCGCTTGTGCTGTGTGCTTCTTTTTTGCCGTTCGGGTCTGCTTCGCCGCAGGCGCAAGCGTTCCAGTGGCCGCTTTCGTCATATTTCACCGCCGTGAAGCTATGAACGTGAGGGGCGATGGTGTAGCCGCAATCTATGCATTTGCCGTCTGCACCCTTGTCGTGCTCTTCTCTTCCGTCAACTGCTTCGCAGCCCTCGTTTTTGCATATGTGCCAATGCTGTGTTGCGCTTTGCTGCCATGCACCCGTGTAGTCATGGCTTTTTGCCGCCGTGATAATAACGGAGCAAGCGGTGCAGGTTACGGCGGTTGTGCAGTCGCCGTCGTCTGCGTTTGCAATATGGTTTGTTTTTGCAGATATTGCCGTTTCGCCGCAAACAGAGCAAGCAACCGCTGTCGTGCAGTCGCCGTCGTCTGCTTCAGGTGTGTGACCGAGCGCTTCGCCCTCGGTTGCCGCGCAAACAGTGCAGGTTTTCGGCGTTGTGCAGTCTGCCTCTGCCCACGTGTGAGCAATTGCTCTTTCCTCGCCGCACTTGTTGCAGGTCACGTCGCAGGTGTTATCGTATGTGTGCTCGCATTTGCCGCCGCCAAGCACCGCAACGGTTATTACTACGCCTGCGGTAATAACCAGCGCCGCAATTATTGAAATAATGATAATCAGTTTTTTCTTTTTCATGGTATTGCCCTTTCTGTATACATTTTATTTTTTGTGCTTACTCAGATTTTTCTTTAAGTATTCTGCGAAGCTTGGAGTTAAGCTCTACCAAAGCGGAGTGGCAGGGCGGCTCCGCAAGCAAGCGAAGCGGAATAAGCTTTTCCGTGCCGGATGACGATACCCACGTGCTCATAAGCCCCTCGCCCTGGGGCGCGTAAACGAGAATAAGGTCATAATCGTTTTCGTTCAGGTTTACCGCATCTGTAAACTTGTCGATTTTAACTATTCCCAGGCTCAGCAAATGGTCGCAAGCCGTGGGCAACTCGCCGCAAACAGCCACGCAAAGGCTTGAAAAATCGGTTGTATAGGTTTCTTTTTTCATAAAGTCACTTCCCTTTTTTCTGCAAAAATTCTGCATTGATTTTCATACTAATATTATAGCACAAAATTTCAATTTGTGCGGGTTTGTGTAAAATTAGCCATTTTTGCGCAAAATTAGCTCAAAAAACTCGTTTTCGCACCTTATTTTCAATATTTCAAAGGTATTCATCTAATTTTACCGCATCAAAAGCAGACCGCTAAAAAGACACAAGGCTAAACAAAAAAATTCACGCGCATGCTCGACAAATGCGCGCGCGTGTGGTATAATAAATTGTTAAAACTTTCATTAGGAGTAAAATTATGAGAATTGCAATTTGCGATGACGAGCCGCATTGCCTAGGGCAAGCGGTTGCTGTTGCCGAGGAATATTTAAAAGACAGAAAAGAAAAAAAGCTTTCGCTCCATACGTTCAGCACCTCCTACGACCTTCTGGAGGAAGCGGAAAAAACGGGCGGCTTCGATATTTACGTGCTCGATATTGTAATGCCGGGTATGAACGGAATTCAGCTTGGCAAAAAGCTGCGCGATGCGGGCTATAACGGAAAAATCATATATCTGACGTCGAGCGAGGAATATTCCCTCGATGCATTTCGCGTAAAAGCGCTGAATTATATCATAAAGCCGATTACGAAAGAAGCTTTTTACGAAGCGCTCGATGAAGCACTCGATTTAATTTATATAAAAAACGAAAAAAGCTTCGTTGTGAAAACGAAGGAGCGCACGGTAAAGCTCACGTTTGACAGTATAATGTACATAGAAACCTCCAAGCGCACCGTTATCTATCACCTTGTAGGCGGCAAAAGCGTGGAGTCGCTTTCCATGCGCTCGGGCTTTGGCGAGGCTATAGCCGATTTGCTTGACGATAAGCGCTTCGTGCTTTGCGGCGCTGGCATGGCGGTCAACCTGGACCACGTTACCGAAATTGAAAACGAAGCCGTGGCTTTTGGCGATACGTATAAGCCTTTTCTCGGCAAAAAGGCTTGCCGAGAGCTGAGGGTGGCTTGGTCAGATTACCTGCTCGATTCGGAGGGCTGAACATGACAATACTAAAGGATATATCTATCTTCTGGTCTTTGGCTCATACACTCTTGATGTTTATGATCCTCTTTGAATCACGTTATACGAAAAAGAAAACGAATCTGCTTACGCTCTTTACAATGGGCCCCCTGCTCGTTGCAAACGGCATTGCGGCAATCTTCATTCCCTCCGATATATTCGGCACAATTATGCTTTTCACGCTTTCGCTTCCAAGCTTGATCTTTTTTATCATCATCGCAAAAAAGAGAGACGGCCGCTTCTTCTTTACCTTCTGCATGGTAGATACCATCGTGCTTGAGGTTATGTATATTTCGCAGGTCATCAACTTCCACACCACGCCCGATTCATATATCGTAATGTTTCTTATCCGTCTTGCCGCATACCCCTTGCTTGAAGGATTTATGTGGAAAAAGCTCCGCGCTCCCTACAGGGAGGTGCAGCGGCAGACCAAAAAGGGCTGGTGGCTCTTTACCGCGATTGCGGCAATCTTCTACGTATCTATTACGCTCTTTATGAACAATCCTACGCCGATTACCGAACGGCAGGAATATTATCCCGTCATGCTCCTGGTTTTCATACTGATGCCGCTTGTATATATGCACATCATTATGACGCTTTTGCATCAGCACCGTGAGTATGAGGAAAGCGAGCAAGAGGACATCCTGAAGCTTCAAAGCGCAAACCTTGTTTCCCGCGTGAGCGAGCTGGCAGAGGCAAACGATAAATTCCGCGAGGAACGCCACAATTTCCGCCATAAGCTGCGCACAATTGCCATGCTTGTAGACAGAAAGCAATATGAGGAGCTGGAATTTGTGCTGAAGGAATATACGCAGACCTTTAAAAGCACGCAGGTCACGAGATATTGCGAAAACGCCGTTATAGATGCGGTGCTTTCGCACTACATAAGGCAAGCGGAAAGCCTCGGCATAAAGCTGGAGCTTGGTTTCGATTTCCCCGAGGAAATACCTGTAGACACAACCGAGCTTGCAACGGTTTTTGCAAACGCGATAGAAAACGCCATTCACGCTTGCGAAAAATTGCCTGCCGCCGAGCGTTGGATAGAAATAAAGGTAATAAGTAAGCCGAAGTTTATAGCGCGTATCAAAAACAAATATAACGGCAAGGTCGAATTCGACGGTGAAGGTATTCCCGTCAACCGCGAGGAGGGCCACGGCTTCGGCACACGTTCTATCGTCGCCTTCTGCAACAAAATAGGCGGTCACTACAATTTCAACGCCAACGGCGAATATTTTACTGTTATATTGAATTTCTGATAGCAAAAATAAAAAGCCTTCTCCGCTGGAGAAGGCAAAGATAAAAGAACAGTTGGAAATTAAAATTTCCAACTGTTTTTTCTTTAATATGTATCGGTATCTTCAAATGTAAGTACGTCATCAGGGCCGCCTGTGCCGCCTATTCTGTAAGTTACAGTGCATCTGTAGGTGCCTTTGCTCGAAAGCTGATATCCATATGTACCTATATAACTTTCATCGGGAAAAGCAAGATATTCTGTTACAACTTCGTCCCAGAAGAAGAGGAAATTTCGTTTTTCGATTACGATTGTAATTACTGCACCCGTTGTAATACCGGGGTAGCCATCATATTCATACGTTACACGAGCTTCGCCGGTATCAGTGATATAAAATGATGTGAAATTACTCATTGTATTGTTATTGCACAAGCTGATGTCATTTGCAAATACAGTAGCAGAAAATATTGCTGCTAAAATAAATATGCAACTAAAAATAAGGCAAAGTTTTCTTTTCATAATATATCTCCAATTAATCTTTTTCCGTAATTGATGAAACTATTATAGCAAGATCTTCTTCTGAAATTTCAATGCCAACAATTAATTTGAATGTATATTTATCGCTATTCCAAAATAGTGTTATTTTGTTGTTTTTCTCTATTGTCGCCATTTCAATGTTTCCAATATATCTGTATTGGTAATCTGTATTTTCATTATCCAGCCAAGATTTTCCGTTAATAATGGACTGACTAAAAACAATTTTATTTTCAGAGTTGGTAAAAATAATTTTAGTCATAGTCCTATAATTATTAATCTCAAAACTCTCAAACTCATACCCTTCGGGGACATACCCGAGCGTATAAACCGTTTCAATTTCAGAAGGAGATTTTGTTATATCATCGTCTTGAAAAAAGATTTCTATAATTTTTTCATACACGTTTGTGAAAAATTCAGTTACAGGTTCTCGGAAAGCCTTGACTGTCATAGAACCGCCGAAAACCAGCAAAACTGCCGCCGCGCAAGCCGCTATGCGCTTACAAAACCTGTTTTTGCGCTTCTTCGGCGCAGGAATTTTTCCTGCAAGCAAATTTTCCATGTATTTGTTGTATTGCTCGGAAAATTCAATTTCTATATCCTCAGGCGGATATTTTTCTTCGAAAGAAAGCTCATATTCCTTCAGCGCGTTTATGAGCTTTTTTCTTCCCGATTCTTCTTTTTCAGTCATGGTAACCCCTCCCGACAAGTAATTGCATTAATTTTTTTCTACCGCGTGTCAAGCGAGAACCCACGGTGCTTTCTTTTTCTCCCATGATTTGTGCTATTTGCTTCAGCGTGTGACCGTGAACGTAGTGGTAAAGCAGCACGTCGCTATACGGCTCGCCTATTTCCTCAATACATTTCAGAATGGCTTTTTCGCCGTGATCATCGCAAAGGCTGAACATCACCCGTTCATCTATCTTCTCGTCAATGCCGAAAGTGTCCATGTCACCAACCACGTAAACCTCCTTATTCCTTTGGCGCAAAAGCATATAAGCCTGGTTTTTCGCTATACCGATTATGTACGCTTTGGCGTTCTCACCGTCTTTATCACGGTAAGTCGCCATATCTTGGCTTACTATCATCCAGGTGTTTTGGGTGACGTCTTCCGCGTCTTCCCTGTTGCCCAGAATTCCGTAAACACGCCTGTATATATCGCGCGAATATTTGGTATAAAGCACTGTAAACGGCAGCTTATCGCCTTTTTCTTCAATCATCGCCAAATAAAACATCAACATTTTGCTATTCCTCCAAAGCAGAAATTTTTGCTTGAAACATATTTAATTGTACCATAAAACAAATTTAGCTTGTAAATAAAATGGCAAAACGGAAATGAATTTTCAGCAAAAATAATTTTCTAAAAAAGTCTTTGATTTTTTGCTTTTCACGCGCCCCTTGTTGCCGCCCAAACGTGTATGTATACCCAACAGCCCCTCGGAATCGCCGTAAAACAACATAAAAAATCAAATTTTGCGCTTTCTACTATACAGTTGCAAAAAACGACTAAATTTACGCAAAAATTTTTATTGTTTACAATTTGTTAACAATTTCATTTGATTTTCTTGCGTAAAACGTTTTTCAGGTGTTACCCAGAAAATCTGCCGCTATATCTTCCAGGTGCAAGCAGGAAAGGCAAAGCTCGTTGCAAAGCGCTATAAGCTTTTCTACCTCGCCCTTTTCCGTGCTCAGGTCTTCCACTCTGCCCTGCCCGTCTGCCGCCTCAATGCCATAACCGATATAGGTTATGCCTTCGATGGAATATTCTTTTGAAATTAACTTATACATAGTCAAAACCCTCCTCAGGATATATATTGTAAAATTCATCTGTGCTGATGTTTAAATGTACGCAAAGCGAAATAACCGTGTCTGCCTTTGGGTTTGCTCTGCCGTGCTCAATATTTCGCAGCTCTCTGTCGCTTATCTTCGCGCGCCACGCAAGCTCTTCTTCAGATAACCCCAGCTCTCGCCTTCGTTGTCTAACCGTTTTGCCAAATCCTACGGTTATTTTTCTTTTGATTTCATGTATTTTCATATGTACCTCCTGTTATAGCATCAAAACCGACGCTATTATACAGAAGTGCGGCAAAAAGCAACAGGAAACCCATTTCCGCTTTATAAAAAAGATGTCGAATAAGCGTATTTTTTGTCAGGCGATTTACAATAATACTTGAAAAATTGATTATTTTTTGCGCGTTTGCTTCGTTTTGTTCACAAATTGTTTACAATTTCCATAAAAAAAGAAAACCGCGTGAGAAATTCTCACGCGGTACATTTATACTATCAGTGGCAGCCGTGTTCGCCGCATTTGTGGCTTCCGCATCCGTGCTCGCCGCAGGTGTGCCCGCCCTCGCCATGCTCGTGGTCGTGGTGGTTGCATCTCACATCGGGGTTGTATTCAAGGCTTCCCGCGAGCAATGCTTCCACAGCCGCATCGCAAGAGCCGCTTACACCGCCGAGCAGCTTTATACCAGCCGCCGCGAGCGCCATCTGTGCGCCGCCGCCAATACCGCCGCAAATAAGAACGTCTGCGCCCGCTACCTCAAGCAAAGCAGCTAAAGCGCCGTGCCCCTGGCCGTTTGTGCCTACCACGGCAGAAGAAACTACTTTTCCGCCCTCAACCTCGTAAAGCTTAAACTGCTCTGTACGGCCAAAGTGCTGGAAGATTTCTCCGTTCTCATATGTTACTGCAATTTTCATAATAATTTTACCTCATTTCTTATTTTTCAAGCAATGGTTTTGCGAGTATTTCGTCTTTTCTGAGCAACAAGTCGTCGGTTGCGAGCGCGGCTTCAAGCGTGCTTACGCCGAGCCTGTCTATCGCAGCGCCAAGGCGCTCTTTTACATACCCGTTTTCCTTATACCAAAGCATAACCTTTTCGATAATTTCGGGAACTTCCTCGGGCGAATAAACACGGCTAAGGCGCGTACCCATACGCTGTGTTTTGCCCCAAGTTCCGCCTACAAATACGCGGCAAACAGACGTTGCCTCTTTGGGAAAAGCGCCGAAGGGGCATTTGCCCACGCAAACACCGCACTTTGTGCATTTACTTTCGTCAACCACCGCTTTTCCCTCTGTTACCGAAACGGCTTTAGAGGGGCAGTTTGCGGCAACGGCGCATTTTTTGCAGCCGCGGCAAAGCTCGCTATTAAAGGAGAATGCTTTGCAACCCTCTATGCCAACGTCGTTGAGGCTGGGCTTCATGCAGCTGTTCGGGCAACCGCCAACACCGATTTTGAATTTATGCGGCAGCTTTACCTCGCACATTCCTATATAAAATTTATCGTAAATAACCTTGGCAAGTGCTTGCGTATCTATGTTTCCGTAAACGCAAGTAGTGCCCTTGCAAGCGGTTATGGGGCGTACCTTTGCACCCGTACCGCCAAAATGCAGGCCACGCTCTGCCATAAATTCTTCTGCTTCGGGGATTTTATCAAACGGAATACCAACTATTTCCGCAGCAAGCCTAGATGTAAAAATCACTTTACCGTTGCCGAATTTATCTGCACATTCCGCAATGGCGTGAAGCTCGGCGGGCGTAAAAAGCCCCGCTACGGTAACAATTCTTCCCGAAAAAAATTCTGTTCCTCTGTTGAGAAGAAATCCTCTTCCCTTTACGATTGTTATTTCTTCCTTTGTGATACTCATTTGGTTTTCTCCTTATCTTCTTTAAGTGAATTTTGGCAGTGTCTTTGGCATCCGCCGCATTTGCAGTGTGCTTCCATGCCGTCGCAAAGGCGGTAGTCGCCGCCCTCTATCCTTATGCCCAAGCCGTCTACAAGCGCCGTGGCTATCTTGCCCTTGGCAGAGTTGTATATCTGCTGTGCCGTAGTCCTTGCCACCTGCATATAGGCGGCACATTGCTCTTGCGAAAAGCCTTGCTTATCTATAAGCCTTATGCTTTCGTATTCGTCTATTGTAAGCGTTACAAATTCCGCGCCTCCTGCGGGTGCAAACTCGCACACCTTCGGCAGGGAGCAGACTTTTCGGCATTTTCTCGGTCTTGGCATCTCTTTTCATCTCCTGCAGATTGACATAAGATTGATTTTGTGATATAATAAAACGAATTCGGCATATGCCACTTATAGAACATATTATACCACCGTTTTCGGCATATGTCAATAATATTATAGAATAGGATTCGGAAAAATGAAAAATAAATTTTGCAAAGCCTTTTGCGTTATTGTTGCCGTTTCAATATTTTCTTCCATGCTCACTTCG
>JAFTNI010000245.1 GCA_017451975.1 Clostridia bacterium | reverse complement strand
TTTTCTGTAAGATTTTTAAAAAATTATTTTATATCAAAGGTTCTGTCCTTGCCCGCGCCGTAGCGTGTGGCTGTGAGCGTATACTCCTCGGGGTCGAAGGTGAAAATATCGAAGCTTGTTTCCTTGGCAGAAAAAGGCTCGTGCGCATATTTTACGCCGTCGTCGCCGAAGGCAAGGCCGGAATTCGACCTGCCGCCCAGCATTGTCGTTATAGAAAGCAAGCCCAGGCTATCTACCCTTACGCGGTCGGAGTGGCAGTGGCCCGCTATTCGCGCAGGTACGCGGTGGCGTTTGCCGCCGAAATCGGCAAAAAGGCAATAGCCAAAATCTTCGTGCGCGGAAATGAACTGAGCGCGCGCACCGCGGATAAACGCCTGTGTGATTTTATCTAACACGTCTGCGTTGTAAACGGTTTCGCCTTCTTCCGTGTAGATGATATCAAATGGGCGGTGCTGAATAAAAATAACGTTTTCGGGCGCGTTTTGCAGTGCCGTGCCGCAAAGCCAGGAAAGCTGTTCTTCCGTATAGCCGAAGTCCCATTGCTGGTTATAAATCATAATGCCGTTTTCAACGCGGTAGGGCACGCCCGAACTATTCAGAAATACAACTCGGGTGTTCGCTTCTTTTGCATCAAAATAGCCGTAGAGTGCTTTATTTCCACCGCCATGGAAGCTTTCGCACTTTTCGCTCGCCGCGAAAAGTACGTCGTACTGCACGTCGTCGGGCACTTTCGTGCCGTTGTGGCAAACGTAAGAGCCGGGGGCAATTCTGCCGTGAATGGAGTTATCGTCGTGGTTGCCCTGAACGCATATTACGGGCACATCACAGCAGGAAAGCAGCGAAGCAAGCTCCGCCATCATTTCTATGTGCTCCTCTGGCGAGGCGGGGTAGTTGCCCACGTTATCGCCGCCAAGGCAGAGAAAATCTATTTTCTCGCTTTTAGTAAGCTCGTTTACCGCGTGAACGATATTTGAAACGCTTACTTGCATTTCTTCTATGAATTTATAATGCAGGTCAGCGAGGAAAGCGAAGCGAAGCGCGCCCGCTTTTTTTAAAGGGAGCGCGTTTTTCACGCGCTCCGTTTCTTTTTTTGCGTAATCCTGAAATGGTAAAAGTTCCATATTATTTTACCAAAAATCTGCGGTATACCTTTTTGCCTTTTCTGATAATAAGACCTTCGCGGAGTGCAGCTTCGTCAAAAGTCTGGCTGAAGGAAGCAACCTTTTCGTCTGCCGCGAAAACGCCGCCCTGTACTACAAGGCGCTTTGCTTCGCTTCTGGAGGGAGCGAGCTTGCCGAGAAGAAGGAGGTCGAGAATGCCTATCTTGCCGTCAACGAACGCGCTTGCCTCAACCTCTGTTGTGGGCATATTTTCGGAAGCGCCGCCCGCGAAAATTGCGTGGGAAGCTTCTTTTGCCTTCGTTGCTTCTTCTTCGCCGTGAACAAGCTTTGTAAGCTCGTATGCGAGAATTTCTTTCTTTTCGTTGATGCGGTTATCTGCCCATGTTTCCATTTCTGCGATTTCATCAAGGGAAAGGAACGTGAGCATCTTGAGACATTTCATAACGTCTGCATCGCCAACGTTTCTCCAGTACTGGAAGAATTCGAAGGGGCTTGTTTTGTTGGGGTCGAGCCAAACTGCGCCTTTTGCCGTTTTGCCCATTTTTTTGCCTTCGCTGTTCATAAGCAGAGTAATTGTCATAGCATATGCATCCTTGCCCGTTTTCTTGCGGATAAGGTCTGTGCCGAAGAGCATATTGGACCACTGGTCGTCGCCGCCGAACTGCATATTGCAGCCGTACGTGTTGTTAAGGTAGTAGAAGTCGTAGGACT
This sequence comes from Clostridia bacterium, assembly GCA_017451975.1. Classification (GTDB taxonomy): domain Bacteria; phylum Bacillota; class Clostridia; order Oscillospirales; family CAG-272; genus UMGS731. The sequence goes on along the minus strand of JAFTNI010000245.1, from coordinate 2,873 downwards.
GCATGATCATATAGTTGAATTCGAGGAAGGAAAGGCCCTTTTCCATTCTCTGCTTATAGCATTCTGCGCGGAGCATATTGTTAACAGAGAAGCACGCGCCAACGTCGCGAAGAAGCTCGATGTAGTTGAGCTTCAAAAGCCAATCGGCGTTGTTTACCATAATAGCCTTGTCTTCACCGAATTCGATAAAGCGTTCCATCTGCGCTTTGAAGCAGTCGCAGTTGTGCTGAATTGTTTCGGGTGTCATCATAGAGCGCATATCGCTTCTGCCGGAAGGGTCGCCGATATAGCCCGTGCCGCCGCCTATGAGCACGACGGGTTTATTGCCTGCCATCTGCAAGCGTTTCATAAGGCAGAGCGCCATGAAGTGACCTACATGGAGAGAATCTGCCGTGGGGTCGAAGCCGATATAGAAGCGCGCGCCGCCGTTGTTGATAAGCTCGCGTATTTCCGCTTCGTCCGTTACCTGCGCGATAAGGCCGCGCGCCTGAAGTTCTTCATAAATTCCCATTTTTCTTTTCTCCTGGTTGATTAATAATAAAAAGTCCTCTGCAAAAAGCTTGCAGAGGACGAAAGTTTCGTGTTACCACCTCGGTTTGCCCAAATCTCGCGAGTTTGAGCCTTGGTGAGTGAATTTCACTCTCGCGCTTTAACGGGCGCACCCGCCGCAGCCTACTTTCGCGTGAATTTCGGTGCGAAGCTCCGGAATGTATTCCACACAGGCAACCCATACCGGCTTTCACCGCCCGCCGGCTCTCTTTATGGCGCATTGCAAGGTGTACTTGCTTCCTTCAAAGCTTTTGTATTATAACAATATTATATAATATAACACGCTTCGCTTGATTTGTCAAGTGTGAATTTGCAATATTTTTGCCTTGCGGCTTTAAGCCTCGGGGAAGTTTTCACAGCCCTCGGGCAATACTACCGTGGTAGAGCCGACATCGGAAATTTTTATAGATGTTTTTATTTCTACGGGGATAGCTGCCTGAACGCCGTTTACAACAGATTTGATTGTGAATACGGCAGATATGGCGTATTCGCTTATAGTGCCGTTTTCAACGGTGATTTCTATTTTCTCGCCCGAAATTTTGCCATTATCGTAATTCGTCGTTCCCGTAAGCGCGAGGTAGGCATCAGATAAGAATTCATCGTTGCACATTGCAAATTCTTCCTGCTGCTTTTCGGAAAGATCCTTCAAAGTAAGGCGCGCTGTTTCTGCGTCGATATATTCATATTCGAAAGCGGAAAGTATAGCTTCGCTCTGCGCATTTATCATTTTTTCTATGCGCGAGAAGCTTGAAAATTGCTTGGGCGAGCTTATATAGAAGTGCTCCGTTATTTTGCTGTTATATGTATCGGAAGTGATATAATATGTATTTTTATCGAGGTAAACGGAAAATTTGCTTTCCTGGCCGAAGGCGTTCGAGGAAATATCGAGGCTTTCTTTTTTCTGGCCGTAGCCCATGTTGTTGCCGTCTATAAGCAAGCCTGTTTCCGTTTTGAACTTCATAGAGTAGGGGAGAGTTGTAACAGCGCCGAGAACGTTCATTTTTATTTCCGTATCGATATCGGCGGTAAAAGATGACGTGGAAGCATTGAAGAGGAAGGAATTGTATGCGTTTTTCGCAACCTCGTGGTTCATCATGCCGAAGGAATTTTCGATATAATCGGCACTTCCTTCGGGTGCGGTAACGCTTGCGCCCTCGGTTTTTGTATACGCTATATTGCTTTCAAACTTCACGTTTCTGAGCTGGTCTGCCGTTGCAAGGTCTGCAAATTTTCCCTCAAGCGAAAGCTTGTGGGAAACGAGAACGCCATTTTCAACGCGGTATTCCACGTTTGCCTTGCCGCTTGCGGAAAGAACCGCGCCCGTTTCCTCTCTGCGGTTGCAAACGTTATAGAGATTCTGCGCAAAGCTTTCGATTTTCTCGCAAAGCTCGGGGTAGATTTCCTTGAAATCTGCTGTTTTTATTTCGATTTTGTATATCGTCGCATCGCCTTCATAGCTGATTACTGCGCCCGCGAAAAGCTCGGAGGGAATGCCTTTTATAATACCTTCTATATAAGCTTCGGGGTCGTAGCCTTCGGTTTTTTCGCTTGCCGCAATTTTTGCGCTTTCGCCGTTTTCGCTTACGTAGAAATATCCGTTTTCATAGTAAATATCGGAAACGGTCGTTTCTTTATCAAGAATGGATTTGCGCCATTCCTTATTCATATGGAAACGCTTGTTTTCGCCCTGCATATCCTGTGCCGATATTTTTGCAGAGGAGGCGTATACGGGGGACAATGTCAAATCCTGCTTAGGCACGGTGAGGGTTATATCAACGTCTGCTTCATAGGAATTGAGGCTTGCGTTGCCGCTTATTGCCGAGGCGAGAAGCTGCTCTTCTGCGCTGCCGGGGGCAGGGGTTGAAACGGAGCCCGATGTGCCTGCCTGAGTGCCCGCAGGGGCTTGCTGCGAGGTGCTTGCCTGCGTGCCTGCCGAAAGGCTTAAATCGCCGCATGAGCTAAAGCATATAATTGTTGCCGCCGCCATAAAAGCGGAGAGAATTTTTTTCATATAAATACTCCTCTTAATAATTTTTGGGTATGTGGAATTTGTTAAATAATTTTAGTTGCCGCTGTCTAAAAGCTCGCGCGCGGCGGCTTCCGCCTGCGCGGTAACGCTCGCGCCGCCTATGATACGTGCGATTTCACGCGCGCGCTCCTCATATTCAAGCGGGCGTATGCTCGATTCCGTTCTGCCGTCTATTTCTTTTTTAGAAACGAAGAAGTGCGTATCTGCCGTAGCGGCTATCTGCGGCGAGTGGGTTACGCATATAACCTGCGTATCGCGCGCGGTTTGATCGTCCAGGCTATTATACGTATCGACT
>JAFTNI010000244.1 GCA_017451975.1 Clostridia bacterium | reverse complement strand
TGCCGCGTTTGTAAGACGTTCAAATTCGAGAGATGTGATAACGTCTTTAGACTGGCTGTAAGCGTATTCGTCGAATTTCTCCATGCTTATGGGGTTGAAGCCCGTAGCAACTACGATAGCACCGTATTTTTCGCTTATAAATTCATCCTTCTGCGTATAGTCGATAGCACCTGCGGCGCAAACCTTGGAGCAAAGGCCGCATTTGCCGTTCTTTATCATGTTGCAGGCATCGGGGTCGATAGTAGCAACCTTCGGAACAGCCTGTGCAAAAGGAATATAGATTGCTCTGCGGTTATCCATACCGAGGTTGAACTCGTTGGGAACCTTTTTCATGGGGCATTTTTCCGTGCAGGCGCCGCAACCTGTGCAGATATCTTCTTTTACATAGCGAGCCTTCTTTTTAATGGTAACGTCGAAGTTACCAACGAAGCCTTTAACATCCGTTACTTCGCTATAAGAGAAAATGCGTATATTTTCGTTCTGAGCAACGTCAACCATCTTCGGTGTAAGAATACAAGCCGCGCAGTCGAGCGTGGGGAACGTTTTATCGAGCTGAGCCATCTTGCCGCCGATAGTGGGTTTCTTTTCCACGATATCTACGGGGAAGCCCGCGTCTGCGATATCGAGCGCTGTCTGAATACCTGCAATACCGCCGCCGATAACGAGCGCGCGTTTTGTAACGGGGGATTCACCGGGGGTAAGGGGCGCGTTGAGGTTAACCTTTGCAACAGCAGCTTTACCGAGGATGATAGCCTTTTCTGTGCCCGTCATCATATCCTTATGTACCCAGGAGCACTGCTCGCGGATATTTGCAATTTCTACCATGTAGGGGTTTATACCGGCTGCCGCAGCCGTTTTACGGAAAGTAGCCTCGTGCATTCTGGGGGAGCAGGAGCAAACTACTATGCCCGTAAGCTTATGCTCTTTAACGGCATCTTTGATCATGTTCTGACCTGCCTGAGAGCACATATACTGATAATTGGTGGAAAAGACGACACCGGGTTCGTTCTTCAGGGCTTCCGATACAGCCTGCACGTCTACCGTGCCGGCGATATTACTGCCGCACCAACATACAAAAACACCAACTCTTTGCATTTGCCTTCTCCTCCTTTACTTCGTGTATTTTCTGAATGCGCTTACGATAGCCTGCTGGGGCAGGTCTTCGTCGAGCATTGCGGGAATCATATCAGGCGTAAGATGGTTTGCGCCCTGCTGTCTTATAACGGAAAGGCGAACTGCCTCCACAAGCTTTGCAGGCTCTACACCTCTGGGGCATCTGTCGATGCAGGCAAAGCAGGAAAGACATTTATAAATAGATTTGGAATTCATAAGCGCTTCGATATCGCCGCTTTCCACCATGTTTACGAACTGGTGGGGATGATATTCCATTTCATCATATGCGGGGCAAGTAGCGGAGCATTTGCCGCAACGCATACATTTTTTGGGGTTCACTCCGCTCATGCGGATGATTTCTTTCTGAAGATACTTTTTATTTTCCATTTGTATCCTCCTTTACACCGAGCGCCTCTGCAAGGAGCTCTGTGAAGTATACCACGGGGATATCCGCGCCGTTTTTGATAAGGTTGTAACGGCAGAGGGGGCAAGCCGTGATAATCATATCTGCGCCTGCCGCTTTCGCGTTTTCAACGATGGCATTACTGTTCTTCTTCGCAAGCTCGGGGCTTTCCATTGCAATGTAGCCGCCGCAGCATTCGTTTCTGCGCGCGTACACAACGGGCGTTGCTCCGAGAGCAGCTATGAAGTTTTCCATGATAGTGGGGTTTTCGGGGTCGTCCATTTTCATAACGCCGTTGGGGCGAAGGAGCAAGCAACCGTAGTATGCCGCTATTTTCTTGCCTTTGAGCGTGTTTACGACTTTTTTCTTAACTTCGTCGAAGCCAACGAGGTCGCGGAGCATTTCGAGGTAATGGTAAACCTCTGTTTCGCCCGCATATTCGCCGTCGGCAATATATCTGTTAACCTTGCTTGCAAACTCTTTGTTCGTTTGTATAGCGTGGTTTGTCTGCTTAATAACGTTGTGGCAAGCCGAGCAAACCGTAACGAGGGGCTGGCCCTTTTCGCCCGCCTCTTTAAGAGCGCGGACAGAGGAAAGCTTTGTAGCAACCTCGTCGCAGGACGTCGTGAAAACGCCGCCGCAGCACTGCCAATTTTCGATTTCTTCCAAGGTAACACCCAAAGCCTCGGCAGACTTGTACGCGTAAAGGTCAAGGTCCTTTGCCTTATTCTTCAGTGTGCACCCGGGGAAATAACTGACTTTCATTATTTTACCTCCGATTTTTCAAATAAACACTCGCAAGTCTTGCCGGGCTTCAAAAAGCGCGGCAAGACGTACTGAAATCATTTTTATGAAACGGGAACGTGTCTTATACCATTTCTTCGGGATGGAAAACCTCGTCGAATCTTTCAGCTGTAAGGAAGCCGAGTTCAACGCAAGCCTCTTTGAGAGAAATGTTATCTTTAAAAGCTTTCTTAGCTGTCTTTGCAGCGTTTTCGTAACCGATGTAGGGGTTAAGCGCCGTAACGAGCATAAGAGAGTTGTAAAGGTTGTGGTGCATTTTTTCCTTGTTT
>JAFTNI010000243.1 GCA_017451975.1 Clostridia bacterium | reverse complement strand
TGTATAAGTGATTATGACCCTCAGCCCTTGCTCATACGCTCTACGCTCGGTACATATGCTATTTGCATGATAGGTATCATAAACAATGCGGACATTATTATAGATCAGTATCTTTCTTTCACACACGGCCATTTTCAGGCTATGACGGGCGGTAATATCAACGCTACGGAAATTCTCGCTTCGCTTATAAACCAAAAGGGCGACTTTGCAGAAGGCATAAAATTTGCGCAGAGCGTTATAGAAGGCACGGCGAATATAGTTATACTTAAAGACGATGGCTCGCTTATAGTTGCGCGCGATAAAGTGGGCAGGTTGCCCGTAAGCATTGGCAAGGGAGAGGACGGCTACTGCGTAACTATGGAATCCTTCGCAAGCCAGAAGCTGGATTTCACGCCTGTGTACGAGCTTGGCCCCGGTGAGGTTGTGGAAATAACCGCAGACGGGTATACTCGGCTTGTTGAGCCCGGAAAGAAGAAGCGTGTCTGCTCCTTTATGTGGACATATTACGGTTATTCAACTTCTACCTACGAGGGCGTGAACGTTGAGGTAATGCGCTACCGTAACGGCGAAATTCTTGCTCAGAACGATAAAATCGCGGGTAACACAGATGGTGTCGATTACGTAAGCGGTGTGCCCGATTCAGGTACGCCCCACGCAATAGGCTATGCCAACAAAAGCAGCATTCCTTTTGCGCGCCCATTTATAAAATATACACCTACGTGGTCCAGAAGCTTTACACCCACTCACCAGAACGAGCGCGAAAGAGTGGCGAAAATGAAACAGATTCCCGTTCACGAGCTTATCGTCGACAAAAGCCTTCTTTTCGTTGACGACTCCATCGTGCGCGGAACGCAGCTCAAGGGAACAATCGATTTCCTTTACGATAACGGCGCTAAAGCGGTTCATATGCGTTCTGCTTGCCCTCCCATTATGTATAGTTGTAAATATCTCAATTTCTCGCGTGCTAACAGCGAAATGGAACTTCTTGCCAGAAGAATCATCGTGGAGCTTGAGGGTGAAGAAGGGCTTGACTACATAAAAGAGTACAGCAGCAGCAAAACTGAGCGCGGCAAAAAGCTTCGCGCGGCGATTTGCGAAAAGCTCGGCTTTAAATCGCTGGAATTCCAGTCGCTCGATGGTATTGTGAAAGCAATAGGCCTCAAAAAGAGCGAGTTTTGCACATACTGCTGGGACGGTGTGGAATAAAATCGAAAACAAAAACCGCAAGCCCTGTACTTGCGGTTTTTTAACAGGAGAAAAATATGAATTTCAAAAAAACATTCGTGTTACTTTGGGCCCTTGTGCTTACCCTTGCGTTGTTTTCCTGCGGCGAGGCAAGCCCGCTTGAAATAGCAGACGAAAACGGCGAGGATGATTATTCGCTTGCCGTGCTAACAGGGGCAGACATCTGCGAAAATGAGCCGAGGCATTTCTGCAAGGAATTCGGCATAGGTATACCGGAAGATGCGAACAGTATAGACGAATCGGACGAGCTTGTTGCTTGCGCATCCACCCCATTTTCAGGCGTTACGGTTTTGCAAAAAACGCGCTGTGAAGCGGAAAAGGTTACTTTTACGGTGAATTGCGAGCGCGCAAAGGGCAATATGCGCTTGTTGCTCGTAGATGAAAAAATGAATATACTTCACGATTTCACGGTGGGCGAAAATTCTGTGTATGAGCTGAAGGGGGCAAAAGGCAAAACCTATGAGCTTCGCATAGCAGGCGAGAGCGCAGAGTTTACCGTTACGGCGGAAAGAACATTTGAATAAAAACAAAAATGCAGAGCAAGCTCTGCATTTTTTATATGATGGAATTTACTCTGTTTGCCGCGCAAGATGCGCTCGGTAAGGCGGCGCGGCAGTGCGCTTTCGCGATTTAACGGTTAATCGTTTTTGATAGTGCCCATCCAACGGAGCGCTTCGCCGAACCACTGTGCGGCTGTGGGGTTGTTGGCGCTTACGACCTGGTTGGCAAGGGAGATGCCGTGGCCGCCGTAGGGGTAGATGTGCATTTCAAAGGGGATATTGTTTTTAGCGAGAGCCGCTGCAAGTAAAATGGAGTTTTCAACGGGAACTGTTGTGTCCTCTCTCGTGTGCCAGAGGAATGTGGGCACCGTGTTTTCATCTACGCGCGTTTCGAGCGAAACCTTAAGGCGCGCCGCTTCGTCATCCCTCTCGTCGTGGAGGATATTGTCGATAGAGCCGCGGTGAGCATATTCGCCGCTTGAAATAACGGGGTATGCAAGTATCATACCTGCGGGGCGAGCGTAGTTTTCGGGCATTTCGATAGCGGAGGTAACGTATTCGCTGTTATAGAGAATACCAAGGCTGGCAGCGAGGTGACCGCCCGCGGAATAACCCGTAACGAAAACATAGTTGGGGTCAACGTGGAGCTTTTCTGCGTTATCCTTTATAAATTTCATAGCGAGAGCCGCTTCTATAAGCTGTCCGGGGAATTTTTTGCCCTTCATATCCTTGTTTTTTGTGGAATAATCGAGCACGAAAGCGTTATATCCCGCCGCGAGGAAGGATGTTGCAATAGGCTCGCCTTCGCGGTTGGAGCAGAATGCATATGCACCGCCGGGGCAAATGAGAACGGCTTTTCTTTTTTTGTTGAAGGGCATATCATCTGCAACGCCCGCAATGAAAGCTGTGAGTGTAATTGTTTTGTCGTCTGTTTCACAAAGCGTGAAAACTTCAATAGAGGGGTATATCAACATAGTGAAAACTTCCTTTTCATAAGATTTATTATAATTTTATAGTATCATTTTACAGTGTAAAAGTCAAGTATCTATTAATGCAAATAGGTAGAAATCTGTTTTTCAAGGTTCGATTAAATCATAATATAATCTGTAGGGTGTGTGCTCACGGAATTACGGGAAAAGCATTTTCGCGCTTTTCGAGCCATATCATAAATTGGATGCCCATAAGTATTTCGCCCACAGTCCAACCTGTTTCCACACAGCAGGGCGACCAACCGATATCGTGGGGAACGCCGTATATTTCCCAACGCTCCACGTCGAAGCCGCGGCTCCAGCTGCCGTGAAGTGATATATCGTTACTGTGTACCTGGCATCTTGCCAAAAAGCGCGTGACATCGAGCCATTTTTCGTAGAAATAACGGTCATTCGTAACCATGTATGCATAGGCAAAGCCAAGAGGTAGCCAGTTGTTGGAGTAGAGAAGATCTATGACAGGGTCGCCGTTTTCTGCAAGCAAGGCGCATTCGCCGTTTTCTCGCCTGGAGCAAGATGCTTTATAGCCTGTGTCCCATTCGCAAAAGCCGCCGCTTTCGTGCTGAACGCGTTCAAGGTCATTTGCCACGCGATAGAGCCACTTTCTGTGCTCTTCCTCCCCCGTTACCTGATAGAGAACGGAAAGAGGAAAGATAAGGCGGCACATTTCCTCTGTTTCGCTTGTTTCGCGCTCGTTTTCGGGGTAAAGCGTCATAACGCTCGAAAGCCCCTTAACGCCAACCTCTAAAAATTCCTTTGGTGCGCCTGCGCGGTAAGCCAGCAACAGTGCGGCTTGGTAAAAGCTGTTGTGGTGAGCTTTTGTAGTAATGCGGTAATCTGTTTCGCGGTATCTTTTTTCGCTTTCTTCATCCATAAATGATGCCACCGTGCACGATGTGCGAAGGCCGCTTGGCCCTGTTGTGCGAAGAAGGTAGCGCAGGGCATCTACTGCGCTGCCGAAATATCGGCTTCCGCTTTCGGTATAATTCTGGCACAGAAGCGTGGGGAGTATAGCCCTTGCAACGTCGTCCTGGTAACAGGTACCCCAAGCATTTTCCGTCCAGCGGAGCATACCCTTGTGAGCCCCCGACTTTTCTTGCATATATTCGAAGCAGAAGCTTTCGATATTTTCAAAAATCCTTTTGCTCTTTTCGTTACTCGTGAGCAGCCAATCCATCATAAATGCGCCGCCCGTTTCGCCCGAGCAATCTGTGCGCACGAGAGCTTCGCATTTCTGCTTTCCGTCTTTAGCGGAAATATGGTGGCTGAAGCCTTCTTTTACGCCGAGCTTGCCGCTATCGATGAGCATATTCGCATTTTCGAACCAATCAAGCCCCATACGCACGACTTCACTTGCATCTGAAGGCGATTCTATAACAGTGTCTTTTTCAAAACGGCAAACGGGTGCGGGAAAGGTGGGGGCAATGTTCTCTCCCGCCAAAAAGGTGAGAATATAGCGAAGCACGCATTTCCAATTATTTTCGGGTGCGAAACGTGCACGGTTAAAATTGCAGAGGCGGAATGAGGAAATAAGCGTATTCCCATCAAGCAGCCACAAAGCGGGAATGCCCTTATCGAGCCTATATGTTTTTGCATCGATGTGTGCGTGCGCGTTGAGGTAATCGTAGTAGGAGAGGATAGGCTCTATATCTCCCGTCAGGAAATCGTATCTACAGCAATCGTTGTAATGCCCGTCCAGAATATCACCGAAGGAAAGCCCACCGATAGATATAGGCTGTTCTCGGTACATAAGGCGCTGGTGGTCCATTTTCAGCACGTTTCCGCTGCTGTGGTATCCGACAGAGCGAATAAACTCGGCAAAGATAGGTTTTCCCGTTTTTCGCAGCGCTTCAAATTTAACTCGCAGGGGAGGCGGCAGCATAAATGCTTCTTCGCAGTTTCCGCCCAAAAAAGCATAGGCATCGTAAGCTTCGAAATCGATAGAACCGTATTCTTCAAAATTAAATCGTTCTGTGTTTTCGCAGTTTACGCTAATCAAACTTGCAAGGTCGCTTTCGCCATGGTCTAAAATCAGTATCTTATTCATAAAAACATCCTCTTCATAAGATTTATATAATTATAATGCCATTTCGTGGGAAAAAAGTCAAGTATCTATGCGCACAATGCCGCCGTAATCGAAAAGTGCGCCTTCGCCGAGGGAGATAAGCTCCACGCCGTGCACGTGGGCGAAGGCAAGCATTTTTTTACCGTCGGGGTGTGCGAGTATATCGCCGAACACGGCGGTCTTGCCGTGCGCAAGCGTGCAGGAAGCGCCGCCGATAAAGCCCGTGTCGTATTTTTCGATGCCGACGTGCCCGGGGGAAATGATAAGCGCGTCTATCCCGCGCTCAAGCGCTGATTTATATATTGCTTTATCTGCCGTAACTATGGCGCCGCCCAAAAGCATGGCAGAGCATTTTGCGTAGCCCTGCGGTATATGTGCAAGCGTAAGCCCTTGCTTGCAGGCGAAGCCCATCACTTCGCGGCTGGCGTGCTTTGTATTGGCGAAAAGAAAGCCGCCCGCCGTGAATAAGTTTAGCGCCACGTCGGCGGGGTATTTTTTGCCTGCGGGGGAGCTTGAAAGCGAAAAAGGCACGCCGCGGCTTTCGAGCAGGGCGGCGAGAGCCGTGTTTTCGGCGTGTATAAAAAGCTCTCCGCAAACGTTCACCGCCAGCATATCGGGGTGGCAGCTTACGGGGAAATCGAGCGCGGTAAATTCGGGTACGCGCAAAACCTCGCCGTAAGGTGCAATTTTTTCGGCAAATTCTGCGGGGAAATTTTTGTTAACCAGAAAAAAAGTCATAGTGAAACCTTTCGTAAAAAATAAAAACCTCTTCCTTTTGGGAAGAGGTTCTTTGTTGCTTAGGCAGTCAAGAGGCGTATGTCAGTTTCTTTCGACCTTACCCGAACGAAGGCAACGAGCGCAAACAGTAACAGTCTTATGTTCACCGTTAACAACAGCACTGACCTTTCTGATATTAGCCTTCCAAGTTCTGCCGGTTTTGCGATTGGAGTGAGAAACGTTGTGACCGAATGTAACACCCTTACCGCAGTACATGCATTTTGCCATATCTACACACCTCCATTTTTTAAAATTTAATTATCATAGAAAATAAATCGTTGCGATTTATGAATCTGTTGCAGCATAGCGAGATAGATTATAACACAATATTTAAGAAAAATCAAGTCTTTTTTTGCGTTTTTATTACATATATTTAAAAAAGTTTTTATTTTTCTTGCTTGTAAGCCTCAAGACGGTTGATTTTAAAGCCTTTTGCCGAAAAATTCCTTTCATATTCCGTTTGAATGTTGCCCTCTGCCCATTCACTTGCGTGAAGATCGAAGGTTACGTTCTTCATTTCGTAGCCCGCTTTGGGGAATTCTTCAAGCGAAAATTCAAAAAGACCGATATTATCTGTTTTGAATTCTATCTTGCCGTCGTCGGCAATGAGGTTTTTGAAAATACGAAGGAAGCCTTCGCTGGTGAGCCTGCGCTTTGCGTGGCGCGCCTTGGGCCACGGGTCGCAGAAATTGATATATATTGTTTCAAGGCTCTTTTCGTCTATGAGCGCTGTGAGCGCAGATGCATCGCCGCAAATAAAGCGCACGTTGGGAAGCTCTGCCGCCTGAACCTTTTCGGCGGCGAAAATTACAACGTCGCGCACCTTTTCCACGGCGAGGAAGGCAACGTCGGGGTTGCGTTTTGCCGTTTCCGCGATAAACGTGCCTTTGCCGCAGCCGATTTCAGCGCGGAAATGTGTATAGCCGGGGAAAAGCTCGGTAAGCGAAAGCTTTTCGGGGTTTTCTTTATCAAATTCTATAAAAAGGTCGCCGCAAGCCTCGTATCTTGCGTCGCCGTTTTTCTTTTTTCTTACACGCATATTAAAAATCCTTTGCTTAAAAGTTAATTATAAAATCATTTTATCACATATATTGCGTTTTTGCAAGAAAAAATTGATTTCTGCACATTAAAATTATCTTTACCGTTTGCAAGGTATAAAAATTTTTCTTGTGGTAAGAATATAAGCAGACGTTTAAGATTGTGACATTACCTTAAAATCAGAGAGGTAGATACGATGCTTGATAGAGTAGCACTTTTGCTTGTTATAGTGGGCGCGTTCAACTGGGGCAGTATCGGTCTTTTCGGCTTCGATATAGTTTCCTGGATTTTCGGCGGTGCGGGCGCGCTTATGTCGCGTATTATTTTCACGCTTGTGGCGCTTGCGGGCGTTTGGTGCGTTTCGCTCCTTTTCCGTTCGCGCGAAGAAATCACGGCAGGCAGAGAGTAAAACACAAAAAAAGCAACCTTTGGGTTGCTTTTTTGTGTTGAAGTTAGATTTTAGGCATAATTACCGTGGTGAGCGCTTTACGTTGGCTCTCCTTGGGAACTTGCAGCTTACCACTTTCTACAAGTGCTTTCAGGCAGTGGAGCAGAAACCAGCCGTCGGAGCTGAAAAGATATTGCAAATTATATCCCTGTGCTTTGCGCATATGTACAGGCGTTGCTTCCAGAACAGCGCTTATATAAGGCTTTTTCAGTTCTTCAAATTCCTCGTTCAGCCTTTCTTTTATTTTATCTCCAATGGTAATAAGCTCGCGCTTGATTTCGTTGTCTGCGAGAATTACTATCTGCCATTCCGCCTTGCCGTTTTCGCCGATTTTTATATATCCGCGCTCGGCAAGCCAGGTGTAGTCGTCGCGGTTGAGGCATCCCTCTTCCTTTTCGCGCTTATATAGGATAATTGTGCGCTCCGTTTCTTCAAAATCGCTGCGGCTGCGTATTACGCGGCTTTCAGACCATTCGCTGTCTACTCTCCACATTACGGTATTATTTTTATCGCTCCAGCAGGGGCCAAACCAGTTTTTCATATAAACGTAATCTTTCGGAAGCACTATGTTGTTATTCGATACCGTTGCTACACAAATATTGTGTCCACCGTCCGGGCGAAGCGTTGCGGCTTCCTCGAATTTTATTTTTTCATCTATAAGATGCTCTCCGGAAAGCGCGGATATAAGCGGAATCAGCGCCCAGAGAAGAAAATTTTTATCGTTTTGAGCGCAGATTATTCGCTTGTCTTCGAGAAGTCCACTTTCTGCAAGCTTATCGAAAAGCTCGTGTGCGAAAAGCTTCGCCGCTTTTTTGTACATAGCATCGTGCAGAGTGAGCTGCTCCGAGGTCGGCTCGTCGATTACTATATTCGATAAATATTTTTCCTTTTTCAAAATAAGAAGTCCGTATTTTTCAAGGTGTTCCGCTTCGCTTTCAACGTAAACGGGCGAAACGCCGAGGTCATCGGCAATTTCGTTTATGGTTTTTGCGCTGCTTTTTACGCTGTAGAGAATGTTTTGGGCGAGGGAAGAACGGAGATAACTGCGGATATCGTCCTTTCCTGCGCTCCCGCAAAGACCGTATCCAAATTTTATGGGGTTAAATTTAAGTTCGCTTGCTTTTCTCATAGTATTCATACCTCGTTTCAAATCTTTTTTTGCTTCAAACAAATGCCATTTTACAGTGCCGAGCGGTATGCCGAGCTCGTGTGCAATATCCGCTTGCTTTCTATTTTCAAAATAATAAGCAATAATAATTTGCCGTTGCGTTTTCGAAAGATATGCAATTTCGCTTTGCAGGCGTGAAAGTGCTTCTTTGGTGTCTTCCTCGAAAATGTTTTCTTCTTCTCCTGCGAGCGTTTCGGCAATTTCGTCAATGGAAACGCCGAGCACACTTTTGCCTGCATAACGATAGTAGTTGGCAAGGGTGTTGTGTGCTACTGTCCAAATGAATTTGCCTGTGTCTGCAATATCGTCTTTTGCGAGGAGCGCCCGAAACGAGCGAAGTACGATTTCTTGCGAAAGATCTTCTGCGTCATTTTCGTTTTTCGCACGCTTCAGTGCAAATCCGAATATCGGCTTTATATATTCTGCTATTATTTTTTCGGCATCTTGTCTTTTCATTTTGTGTTCTCCTTTGAAAGCTTTCACCCATATAGACACGAATTTTAGAAAAGGTTGGCGTTTTTTGAAAAATATTTTATATTTATTTTACCATACGGCGAAAATTTTTGTCAAATTTTAAACCAAGCAATCGGCTGAAAATATGATAAAAATCGTTTTCGCGGTATATTTGCCTTTTTCTCCGCATATCTATATAAAAACACACTTGGGGGTACATATGAAAAAATATATAGGCAAAATAAAGCGCGGGTTTGTGCGCGAAACGCTTTGCGTTAATACCACTCTTGTTATAGTTGCCGCCATAATTTGCGCGTGCCTTGGGCTGATTTTCGCCATCGGCGGGGTAGATTATGAGGTTTACGGCGAAATTGCCCAGCCGAAGTTTTATTTTCCGCCGTTTGCGATGATAGTGCTTCAGATAGCTTTCTACGCGCTTTTCGGCGCGGCGGCAGGGGTTATAATTTCTACGCCGCACTTCAGAAGGGGGCAAGGGAAGTTTGCCCCGCTTGCGCTCGCCGTTTGCACGCTCTTTCTTTGCTTTACGTGGATTCCGCTTGTATACACGGCGGCTTCGTTTTTCATTGCTTTTATTGTATGCATTATAATTCTCGTTTTCTGCGCCGCAGTTTTTAAAATGTACATAAACATCAACTCCGTGGCGGCATTTGCCGTACTTATTTTTGCATTTTTCGATTTTTATCTTGCCTGCTATAGTTTAAGCTTATTTATTCTTAATTAAAGTTTACGAAATTGCTTGACAATTCTGCGTTTTTTTGGTAATATAGAGGTGTATAAATAATTTATTTTTAATGGGGGTACTCATAATGAAAACTGTAAAAGTTCGTCTTTCTTCTATTGAAGCTGTTCGCGATTTTGTTGAAGCTGTTCGTAAATACGAAGCTGAAATCGACCTTGCAAGCGGTAGATACGTTGTTGACGCGAAATCTATCATGGGCATTTTCAGCCTCGACCTCATGAATCCCATCACAATGACAGTTCACAAAGATGACTGCGACGACATTCTTGATGAACTCAAGGCTTACATCGTAGACTAATTGGCTAAAACGAAAACAGTGCCGAAAGGCACTGTTTTTTGTTGCCTGCATATTTGCGCATATCCTTACATATATTTATATAAATTAAATTTTTGGGGGATATTATGAAAAAATTTCTTTCTTTGTTTTTGTGCGGCATTTTTATTTTCTGCGCCTTCTGCCTGCCTGCGGGCGCGGCGGAGTTTGGCGAGGAGGTTACGGCAAAAAGCGCCATACTTATGGACGCCGCCACGGGCAAGGTGCTTTTCGAGCATAATGCAGACGAGGCTTTGCCGCCCGCCTCTGTTACGAAAATTATGACTCTTCTGCTCGTTTTCGAGGCGATAGACGGCGGAACGCTCGCGCTTTCCGACATGGTAACGGCGAGTGAAACCGCCGCTTCTATGGGCGGTACTCAAATTTTCCTTGAGGTTGGCGAGCAGATGTGCGTGGAGGACCTTATCAAAAGCGTGGTAATAAGCTCGGCAAACGATGCGGCGTGCGCCCTTGCAGAGCACATAGCGGGCAGCGAGAGCGCGTTTGTTGCGAAAATGAACGAGCGCGCGCGTGCTCTTGGCATGACGAGCACAAATTTCGAAAACACCAACGGGCTTGACGATACCACGCAAAACCACGTAACCTCCGCGCGCGATATCGCTATTATGAGCCGCGAGCTTATGAAGCACGAGAAAATTTTCGATTACACAACCGTGTGGATGGATACCGTAAGAAACGGGGAATTCGGGCTTTCCAACACAAATCGCCTGCTTCGCACCTACAGTGGCTGCACGGGGCTTAAAACGGGCTCTACTTCAAAGGCGAAATTCTGCATAAGCGCCACGGCGAAGCGGGGCGACCTTTCGCTCATAGCCGTCGTTATGGGCGCGCCCACGCGCGACGAGCGCAACACGCTTGCGGCAAAAATGCTCGATTTCGGCTTTGCAAACTACGCGCTTTTTGCGGAAAAAGAGGCGGTGCTTGATGAAATCAAGCTTACGGGCGGAGTTAAGGAAACCTTGAAAATAAAAAAAGAGGGCTATTCCGCTTTGCTTGAAAAGGGCGATATAGCTAAAATTAAAACTGTATGCGAGCTGCCCGAAAGCGTTGCCGCACCCGTGAAAAAGGGCGACGTTATCGGCACGGTAACATACAAATGCGGCGAAACTGTGCTTGGCAAAGCGAACATCGTTGCCGATGAGGATGGCGAAAAAATGGGGTTTTTCACAATGATGTGGAGAATTCTGCGCGCGGCGCTTTGCGCACGGGAAAGTGAATAGAAAAGGGAAAGGCTTGCCGTGCGGCAAGCCTTTTTAAAATTATACTCATTTTTGAGTATAATTTTAAAGGCATTATTGCAATCTGCTTCAATGTATGATAAAATAATATATTATATATAAAATGAAGGAATTTAAATTATGTTACAGAACGGTGCGCCCACGGCGGCGGTATATACACTCGGTTGCAGGTTAAACCAATATGAATCCACGGCTATAGAGGAAACGCTCGCCGCGCGCGGCTTTCTTATTCTGCCGTTTACCGAAAAATGCGACGTTTACATCGTGAATACCTGCGCGGTTACAGAGGAAAGCGAAAAGAAATCGCGCAAGCTTGTTCGCCGCGCTCACAACGAAAACCCCGATGCCTTCGTTATAGTAACGGGCTGCGCTTCGCAGGTGCATAGCGACGTTATGGCGAAAATTCCGGGGGTTGCCTACGTTTGCGGCAACAGAAACAAGCTTTCCGCGGCAGATGCGGCTTGCGCGCTTATGCGCGGCGAGGATATTGCCGCGAAAACGAAGATAGAGGACGTGGAAAGCGCGCCGCTTGAAAAAATGAGCATCAGCAGAAGCGAGCGCACGCGCGCCTACGTTAAAATAGAAGATGGGTGCGATAACCACTGCACTTATTGCATTATAAAGACCGCGCGCGGAAACGTGGTTTCCCGCCCCGCCGAGGAAATTGTGGAGGAAGTGCAAAAGCTTTGCCGCGCCGGCTACGAGGAAGCTGTGCTCACGGGCGTGGAAACGGCGTCTTACGGCAAGGATTTCGGCGGAAAGGGCACGCTTGCCGAACTTATACACGAGGTTGCGGCAAAAACGGAAATAAAGCGCATACGCCTGGGCTCGCTCGAGCCCTCTGTGCTGAAGCGCGATTTTGTAGATGCCATTGCATCAGAGCCGAAGTTTATGCCCAGCTTCCACCTTTCCTTGCAAAGCGGCAGTAACAAGGTGCTTGCCGATATGAAGCGAAAATATAACCGCGAAACCGTGCTTCGCAACGTGGAATATATAAAATCGGTTATGCCGGATGCAACGTTTACCTGCGATATCATAGCGGGCTTCCCGGGCGAGAGCGAGGCAGATTTCCTCGATACCTACGATATAGCGAAGCAGATAGGCTTTTTGCATATGCACGTTTTCCCGTTTTCCAAGCGCGAGGGCACGCCTGCGGCGACAATGCAAGGTCAGCTGCCTGAAAGCGTTAAAAACGAGCGTGTGAAGCGCCTTATGGAGCTTGATGAGGTTCTTCGCCGCGAAAACGCAGAGCGCTTTATCGGCAGAACGCTCAACGTGCTTTTCGAAACGTTCAATGGCGGAGCTTACACGGGCCACGCGCCGAATATGCTGGAGGTATGCGTGGAAACGGGCGAAGACCTGCGCGGCAAGATAGTGCCCGTAACGCTTACGGGCTACGACGGTGAAAAAGTAACGGGGAAGATGTGAAAATCACATACAGTAGGGACCGGCGGGGGGGGCGGGGCGG